>CAIUSK010000545.1 GCA_903901805.1 uncultured Flavobacteriales bacterium | reverse complement strand
CCAATCCATATTGAATGCTTTGCGTATTTATTTTAGTAATGTCTCCCCCTTGAGCAGATGGTGAAAAAGCCCGTTGGTTGGTGGTTTTAGGATTCTTTCCTGAATAAATTAATTTAATCTCTTTGACAAAATGGGGCAGCTTAATTGTTTTTAACCAGTTTGTATCTGAAGTTTGAATTACAACAAAATTGAACCAGTTTGATTTATTTAATATCTGAGAATTTGGAATTATTTGTTTTAATTTCTCCACATACTTTGGATTAACGGGAAGATCTTCCTTGGTAATCTTAATTCCCATTTTGCTTTTTCGTTCAACAGATCTTGCCGACAAAAAAACCAATGGCTTTTTCGTTGAATAAGGGTTAGAAAGACCTTTCTTTTTAAGAAAAACGGCATATTTATATACTTCCTGTCCTCGTAGAAAGGGTAGAGTAAAGCACACAAGTAGAAGTGATAAAACTAATTTATAAAACATTTAGTATGAATTGGAAGGGAGAAAAGAGAAGCAATTATTCGTCGTCGTCATCCTCTTCATCTTCAGGCTTGTCATAATCCTCTTCGTCATCCTCTTCATCTAGGTCGTCATCTTTCAAATCAGGAGCTTTTGCGTCTAAATCCTCCTCAAAATCATCTTCCTCGTCATCAGCAACTGGTTTGGGTTTGCTCAAGGTTTTGTTTATTTTAACGAGATAAATAACTTCTTCTGTTTCCCAAATTAACGCATCTAGAATTTCTCCTGTTGGAGTTTTGATTGAGGTTAAATGATTAATATAACCATCTGGAAATTCTCTTAGAATTTGTTTTTTTTGTTCAATAGTAAGTTTGTCGTAACTTATTATGGATCTTCTTTTTGACATGTTTTATCGTTGATTACAATTTCTCACGGCAAAATTAATGGATTTGTTCACTCTTCAAAATCTTTCTAAAAAATCTATGTAAAAACTTTTCAACCTTTAGAGGTTAGCAAATGCGTCTAGGTTATGCATTGTCGTTCTAATAATGCTTTTTCGATTTTCTACGTCTCCAAAAAGTATCGTGTAATTCCAACCTAGTTGTTTCATGTTTTGTTCATAGATGTTGAATAATATATCTCTTTCGTGCTCTGATTCACGCAGTACATCAGGCTCCCATGGAATGTCCGGTTTGCAGAGAAAATAGTGATCAAATTGTTGGTTTTGAACGGCTTCTGAAATTTCTGGTTCGCAGGACTTATACTTCCATAAACTCCATATTTGAATAACTAATAACTCGGTGTCTGCAATAAGCCCTTTTAGAGGAATCACTTTTTTCCAAGTGTTTATCTGTCCCTTGCAAATTATATTTAAGTCCTCTTTGCTGTATGATTTCTTGTTTTCTAAAAATTCTCGTGCATATTCCACACAATAGGTTGCCTCTATCTCTTTGGATAACCAGAGTGCTAAAGTTGTTTTTCCACTCGACTCGGGGCCTGTAAATGCGATTCTTAATTTACTCATGCGTAATGACATCTCTTTTCCAATTAAGAAAACCCCATAAAGACAAAATGAAATAAGCACAAAACAAGAAAACAGTGAGATAAAGTTCCTGATAAGCAAATAAGTAGATGCTTAATAAGTTTATCAACATCCAAATAATCCAGTTTTCCAATCTTTTCTCGGTTGTCAAATAGGTGGCAATTATACCAAACACACTAATAGTAGCATCCAAATAGGGAAGTGCTTGAACTGAATTACTGAATAAATAACCCAAAACAAATGAAGCAACGAGTCCAACAATAATAATAACGAAACGAATGTTTTTTGAAATGAGGGTAATCGGTGAAGGATTCAATTTCCAGCGAAAAAAACCAAACACACCAATTAGTGCATATATACCTTGAAGACCTGTTTGTATAAACAATTGATTGGTATAGCAAATCTCCACATAAAGGATTGAAGACAAAAAACCAAAAAACCAGCCAATTGGTTTTTTTAGAATGATGAAAACAATGTATAAAAGTCCAAAAGCTGTTGCTAGTATTTCAGAGGAAGAAAGCACTTAATATAATAAGTGTTTTTTTGTTGTGTTTCGCCATCCCGCTTGACTTTCATAATCAACGAAATAGATTTTAATATCTGCTTGGCTTTCGTAATCTACAAAATATAGCTTTTTCTTTGCTTGACTTTCATAATCCACAAAGAACCATTTTCCGTCATTACTACCTGCTTGGCTCTCATATTTTACTTTATAGACTTTTAAATCTGCCTGGCTTTCATATTTAACCACATATACTTTAACATTGGCTTGACTTTCGTATTTTACAGTATACATTTTTTGAGCTATTGATAAGTTGCTGCCTAATACCAGAGCTAACAAAATAAAGAATTTTTGCATAACATTAATTTAAAAATAAAGATAGGGAAAATTAATTAATTGCCGTGCAAAACACCCAATAATATCCAAAATCACTGTTTGAATCATGGTACACTCCTATGCCAACCTTTGTTGCTGCTTCATTGAACATATTTTCAAAATGTCCAGGGCTATTAAACCATTGATTATAGGTTTCCTCGGCTGTGGAATTACCAGCAGCTATATTTTCAGTATTACCTCCTTGGGGGTAAAATAAGGCAATGCGTTCAAATGCTCCAATTGATTTGGTTAGCTTACCGTTTAATTTATTGTTTGTAGCATGTTCAAAATAATTTTCTTTCCCCATATCTCGTGCATGGTAGCGTGCAGCTCTAACTAAATCGGGATCAATTGCCAAGGGCTGCAAGTTTTTTTCAATTCGTGCTGCATTCAACTGATCAATAAGTTTTTGTTCTTCCGATTCATTAAATGACAGAAATTGTTCTTTGCCCGTTGGCTTTACAGTAAAATTGATTTTGGAAGATTCCGTTTTTATTGAAGGAAATAAGTGTTTTGGCGCCGCAAAGGTAGTTTTCGCCATTTCTTTGTCTGTGGATTTGTTTTTTGTGGATTCAACTTGTTTTTGTTCAACCAAATCAATAGGCATTTCCGAAAAGAAATTAGTTGCTTTATCTTTTAATTTTTTGAATCTAGAATCATTCTTTTCTGCTATCAATTTGGTAAGACAAGCAATTACCTTGACTTTCAACCCTTCCTTTTTGGTTGTCCAATCTGTTTGGGTTAATAGTGATTCCCCGGCTTTTTTTTCAAATGATGACCCAGCACTAATAGCATTACCAAGATTTGTCGCTTGGTCTTTTGATGCCTTTGTTAAATCTGCTTTTTTACCGTAAACCAAAAATTGAAAATAATAAGGCGAAGCCAAGTTCTTGTCTTTTGAGCTAATCTTCTTCGCTAGCAAAAAAGCCTTTTCTGTATTTTTTTCATATTGCTTATTCAAGCGTTTAAACGTTCGCTCTTCTTTACTCAAAAGAAAAGGAAATACAAGTAACAAGATTCCAAATTTCATGGTGTTGATTTTAAGATTATTTACTTAAAACCAAATCATTATAAATTGTTACACTATAATTTTAGGAGACAGCATTTTTTTCTATTTCCGTATCTAAATACTCTTGTACAATATCAATCGCATTGTCGATTACATCGCTTAATGCAGTAATAAATGTTCCTTCTTCAGCAATTGAAATGGCATGGTGAATTGCTTCAACTTCAAGGGTTACAACTTCAAAAGTAACAGAAGAATCAGTTTCTTTAATGCCATCCAAAATCAGGTTGATTATTTCATCCTCTGTTCTTCCGCGGAGGTGTTTTTCTTGCCTGATAATTATGTGATCAAACATTCTAGCTGCAATTCTCGCACATTCTTTAATGTCCTCATCTCTTCGGTCGCCAACTCCAGATATTATTCCAATTTTTCTTGTTGCCTCTACAGATTGAAGAAAATCTTCTATTCCACGGTATCCACTTGGATTGTGGGCAAAATCGATCATCACCTTGAATTTCGAGAATTCGAAAATATTTAATCTTCCAGGAGTTTGAGCGGCGCTTGGTAAAAAGGTATTTAGAGATAGTTTTATGTCTTCTGTTTTAAATCCCCACAAGTACGAAGCTAAGGTCGCCGCAAGCGCATTTGCTATCATAAACTTAGCTTTACCATTTACGGTTAATGGTACGTGTGTGATGCGTTCCACACGGATTTTCCAATCCCCTTTTTTAATGGTTACGAATCCATTTTCAGCAATTGCAGCAATCCCTCCTTTTTTACAATGGTCAACAATTACGGGATGATTTTCATCCATGCTGAAAAAAGCAACATTACAGCTAAGTGACTTAGAAATTTCTACGCATTTTTCATCTTCGGCATTAAGAACAGCCCATCCCTCTTTTCTAATACTATGAACAACTACGGCTTTCACACGTGCTAAATCATTTAAATCATGAATGTCACTTATGCCCAAATGATCTTCTTGAATATTGGTGATAATTCCGATGTCGCAACGAGAAAATCCTAATCCTGCGCGCAAAATACCGCCTCTGGCAGTTTCTAATACCGCGAAATCAACTGCGGGATCTTTTAATATATATTCCGCACTAATAGGACCAGTTGTATCCCCTTTTTCCATCATGTGATTCTGAATATAGATTCCATCGGAAGTAGTAAAACCAACTTTAAAGCCATTGTTTTTTACAATGTGAGCTAATAAACGAGTGGTAGTTGTTTTACCATTTGTTCCTGTAACAGAAATAATAGGAATGCGTGAAGGTTTTCCTGGCGGATATAACATATCAATAACGGGAGCGGCAACATTCCGAGGAAGACCAACCGATGGTGCTAAGTGCATTCTGAATCCCGGAGCAGCATTGACTTCTAGAATAACCCCTCCGTTTTCTTTCAACGATTCTGTAAGGTTTTGAGCCATAATATCAATTCCACATACATCAAGACCAATGATACGAGAAATTCGTTCTGCAATGAAAATATTCTCGGGATGCATCATTTCTGTTACATCGATAGAAGTTCCACCCGTACTAAGGTTTGCTGTTGATTTTAAATAAACAATCTCCTCGTTTTGTGGCACGGTTTCCAAGGTGTACCCCAATTTATCAAGCAACTCAGTTGTGTCTCTATCTACTGTTATTTCTGTAAGTACATTCTCATGACCGTATCCTCTGCGCGGATCCTTATTTGTCTCATCAATTAATTGTTGAATAGAGTGTTTACCATCACCAATAATATGAGCAGGAACGCGTTGGGCAGCGGCAACTACTTTGTTATCAATTACAAGTACACGGAAGTCAAACCCAGTTATAAATTTCTCAACAATAACTCTTCTGGAATATTTTTTAGCATGAGCCAATCCTTCAACAGCATCTTCCCATGTGACCACATTGATAGATGCTCCTTTACCATGATTTCCATCTAATGGCTTAATGACAATTGGAAAATTGATTTTTTTGATTGTATTTGCCAAATCCTCTTCATCCACACAAATAGAGCCACTTGCAACGGGTATAGATGCAGCATCAAGCATACGTTTCGTTTCTTCCTTGTTGCATGCAATATCAACAGCAATATTGCTCGTTTTACATGTAATTGTTGCTTGGAAGCGCATTTGATTAATTCCATAACCTAGTTGGACCAATGAATTAGTTCCTAACCGAATCCAAGGAATATCACGTGCAACAGCTTCTTCAACAATACTTCCAGTACTTGGCCCTAAGCGAACATCTTCACGGATTTCCCGCATTTTTTGAATATCGTGATTTAAATCATATGATTCACCAGAAATTAAAGATTCTGCGATACGTACAGCAGCTTCTGCGGCATAGATACCTACTTTTTCTTCAATATAATTAAATACTACGTTGTAAACACCGGGTGTTTTTGTTTCTCTTGTTCGACCATAGCCAACATCCATTCCGGCGAGGGTTTGAATTTCTAAGGCTATATGTTCAATAACATGCCCCATCCAAGTACCCCGATCAATTCGGTGAAAAAATCCACCACGCTCACCTTCTGAGCATCTATGCTCAATCATTGTTGGAAACATTTTTTCTATTCGTTCCCGAAAACCATCAATTAAATTGGTAGGTTTTTGTTCCATATCTTCCAAATCTAAACGCATTTGGATTAATTTTTTTCTCGATATACTCCAGATATTTGGACCGCGTAGCGCTTGAATTTTTAAAACTTTCATGTAGATTTTCTTCTTTTTACAACGTAATTCTGATAAGGTCAATGAAGATAAAAATAATAACCGAAAATGAAATAATAATTTACAAAAAAAAATGAAAGGCTTATAGATTTTCAGTTTCATTAGGATGAAAAACAACAAAAAATCAAAGGTAATTTTGTCCTTTTTTCTGACCAGAGGTGAACAAATGAAACTCTTTATGAATGACAATAATTTGTATTAAAACCGTTTATATATTTGCTATATGATTAGTAATTTATCCGTTAAGAGTAAAGATTTCTTTGAGCAAGTATATTCCGTGGTAAAAGAAATCCCTTCGGGAAGAGTATCTTCTTATGGCGCAATTGCCAATTATTTGGGAACAAAGCAATCTTCTCGTATGGTGGGTTGGGCAATGAATGCGTGTCATAATCGATCTGATATTCCTGCTCATAGAGTTGTAAACAGAAATGGACTTTTGACCGGTAAAATGCACTTTCCGTCGCCTAATGCAATGCAACATAGCCTAGAAAAAGAAGGGGTAAAAGTGGTGGATGATCAAATTATTGATTTTAAGGTGCATTTTTGGGATCCTGAAATAGAATTGAAAATATAGCTGTTTCTAGTACTTAAGAACTGATTGATGAGTTAATCAATCTTCAATAAATGTTGTACCTTCGTTATTCAAATCATTTCATGAAATCAGTTAAACGGTTACTTTATAAACTCCTAACTCCTAAGCAATATTTGCAAGTGCTACAGGTTGTTTTTTATTGGATGTATGATTGGAATATATTGAAAGGAAAGCCGGCATTTAAATATCACTATTTAATAAAAAAAGTAATTCAGCCAAATTTTACCGTTGTTGATATTGGCGCCAATCTGGGGTATTTTTCTAAAAATTTCGCTCGTTTAACAACTCAGGGAAAGGTGGTTTCCATTGAGCCAATTCCCTTGTTTTATGAAGTGCTTTCTCATTTACTTAGAAAATATAATCATGTAACGGTGCACAATGTGGCCTTAGGGTCTGAAGCAGGAAAAGCAATCATGGTTTTACCAGCTGATGATGGAATGATTCGAACAGGATTACCCCATTTGGCACAAAATGATGCTGAATTGGAAAAATATCAAAACCAAGAGGTTGCTATTGTGCGAGGATCCGAACTCTTAGCTAATCTTGAAAAAATAGATTACATAAAATGCGATATTGAAGGATACGAATGGATCGTTTTTCAAGAATTAGAACCGCTGATAGCCAATCATAAACCATTTGTTCAGCTCGAAATTGGAGATGAAAACAGGGAAAATATGTTGGCGCTATTTGAGCGAAATGGATACACTCAATTTGGTATTTCCAACTACCAATTTATTCAAGAAAAAGGAATTCAAAAAGAACAAGGCGATTATTTTTTCGTTCCTAATGAACGAGTAGATGCATTTCATAAGAGTATTTAAAATGGCAGAATCATTGTTAAAATCAGGCAATACCAAAGCAGAGCAATATGAAACGTTGCTTCAACAGCTCATTCCTCTGATTGGAGACGAAAAAAATGCAGTTGCTAATTTGGCAAATATAGCCGCAGGCTTGAAACAGTATTTTGGTTTTTTTTGGGTGGGGTTTTATTTGGTTGAAAACATGGAATTAGTGCTTGGACCTTTTCAGGGCCCCCTGGCTTGTACACGAATCGGTTTTGGAAGAGGCGTTTGTGGGTCTGCTTGGAAACAAAATAAATCGTTGTTGGTACCCAATGTTGAAGAGTTTCCAGGACACATAGCTTGTAGTTCTTTGTCCAAAAGTGAGGTAGTAATTCCTATTCGAAAAAATGACTTAATAATAGGCGTGCTGGATGTAGATAGTGATGTGTTGAATGATTTTGATGAGGTGGACGTTAAATATTTAGAAAAATTATGCGATTGGCTAAGTACAGTGTTATAATTTTAGGGCTAAGTACTCTTCTCTTTAGCTGTGCGCAACTCGGAACTATTGATGGCGGAGCGAAAGATATTACGGCTCCACAAATTGTGCAATCAACACCGCAAAATGGATCAACTAATTTCAAACAAAATGCCATTGAAATTCAATTCGATGAATATTTTCAATTATCGAACCCACAAACTACCATTACCATTGCACCCAATCATACACGGATAAAATCTACCAATACAGGGAAAAAAGTACGCCTTGAATTTCTAGATTCGCTTCAAGCCAATACCACGTATCAGTTGCTATTCAACGGAGCAATCAAAGACATAAATGAAGGAAATGATTCCTTAATGGTGTTTGTTTTTTCTACCGGAACCACATTAGACTCTGCGTATTATCAGACCACAATAATTGATGCTTTCACAGCACAACCGGTTAAAAAGGCATTTGTAGGACTATTTGATACACTAGAGAACCCGCCCAAATACTTGCAAAAATCAAATGACCGCGGTATGGCGTCGTTTGCCTTTGTCAAACCAGGAAGCTACTCCGTTCGGGCTTGGGAGGACTTTAATAGTAATGGAGAATACGATTCTATTGAGCGTGTTGCTTTTCGCTCCGAGGTATTAATCCTTCGTGATAGCATCAAAGATTCAATACCTCTTCGGTTGGCCAAGCCCGAATTTGAAAAATCAATCCGTAACGCTGCTTTTATCGTTCCAGGTTTAGTTGGTGTAACTGTTAATAACCTTGAAAAAAGTGATCAGATTTATTTTCAGGATGAAGCAGTTATTAAGAACGACGAACTTATTTGGAGGGGAAAAGATAGTTTATTGCTTGCATTTAACTCGAACATGAAGCCCAGTGCAAAGTTGTTTAT
>CAIUSK010000544.1 GCA_903901805.1 uncultured Flavobacteriales bacterium | reverse complement strand
ATTGGGGAAATGTTGATAAATACGGACATTCATATTCTGCTTATCAACTTTCAAAATTAAGTTCGGATTTTTATCGCTGGGCTGGTGTACCCAAAAAAAAGTCTGCCATTATTGGAAGTTTAATTGGACTTAGTTTTCAATCAACCCTGGAAATATTTGATGGATTTAGCAATGGGTATGGTTTTTCGTGGGGAGACATGTTATTCAATGCTTTAGGATGTGGATTATACGTATCACAAGAATTGGTTTGGGCCGAACAAAAATTGATTCCAAAATTCTCATATCACCCCACAAAATATGCCGCACTTCGACCAGAAATACTGGGTTCAAATCAGGCTGAACGCTTTTTAAAGGATTATAATGGTCAAACGTATTGGTTAAGTTTCTCTCCAAATCACTTTGCGAAAAACAGTATGTTTCCAAAATGGCTTTGTATTTCAATTGGATATGGAATAGATGGTCGAATTGTGGGAGATCAAACATCATATACTTCAGCAGATGGGATAACCTATCATTCTAAACAACAATATTATCTGAGTGTTGATCTTGATTTAAAAAATCTACCGATAAAAAATAAAACCTTAAAAAAAATAGTATGTGCCTTTAACTATTTGAAAATTCCTGCTCCAACTGTTTCATTTCAAAAAAATAAAATTCAATTTTTGCCGATCTATTTTTAACTATTCATTAATTAGAGCTGTCCACAAGGATAATTTTTCACTATCCATTCTTGGCCAAATTGGTCTTATTTTACCATTGTGCGCAGCAATATTTAAATAATCACCAATAAATACTGATTGAGTCGGTGTAAATGGCTTTTCTGAAATACACGTTTCAACAAATGACATTCCACCATCGGTTGATTTACACCACACCACATCAGTCTGGTTGTTATTATAATTTCTTCTGTCGAAATAAACAAAATGTAAACTACCCGTGATTTGATCTATCGTCATCCAAGTAAAAAATTGATGTTTCCCTGGTTTATCTTGGTTTACACGAATAGGAGCTGACCATGTTTCACCTTGATCAGTAGATTTCATCAACCAAACATCCGTGTCGTTAGCTCCATTTCGCTGATCAGCCCAATTAATATAAAGCGTTCCCCTATTTGGCCCATTACTTTGATCGCAAACTAAAATAGGTAACCCATTGCATCGATTTATTCCGGGAACGTTTATGGTCCAACCTCCAGGATGCTCAGCAATTATTTTCTCCTTTGGAAGCCATGTTTTCCCTTCATCCATTGATTTTTGAAACACCAATCCCTTTGGACCGGTCCATGCAACATATAATTCACCGTTTGGACCAAATGCAGGTACAGCTCCTTCAACAGTTTCATCATCATCTAGACAATCTCCCGCATACCAATTGATCCGTTTTGGATCGCTCCAACTGATTCCTTGATCTTTTGATAAAGAAAAATGTATGTTGGAAGAATCTTTCGATTCATTTGAATCATACTTATCAAATTGTGTCCAAGTTAAAGCCAAGGTATTGGAGGAAGGGTGTAGTGCAACCCAATGTTTATCCTGTGCTTTTGACCCGTTTGGTTTCGGAAAAGTACCTTCAGAAAAAGGTTGATCAATAGTTGGCGCCACTTGACATACAATGCGATCAATCCAAGAAGTTTTTTTATAATCTGCCAAGTGAAAGTAATAAACTTTTCCTGATCGGTCAAAGGTTAATACTGGATCTCCCCAAACACCAAATGGACTAGTGAGAGACCTATTGGTCCATGTTTTACCCCCATCTTTTGAAAAATGATAATTATTCAATATTGATCCAGCTGCAATTTCATTGGTATTTAACGGATTAATTGCAATTGATGGCTCACATACTCGAAATGAAGATTTTGAGTTCCAATCCTTCGTTATTTCAATATTTTGATATAACTGTCCTTGACAGGAAGTGGTGACACTAAGAATAATTGAAATACTAACGAAGCCAATAATTACGCAATGCTTTTTTATCTTCATTTTTCGTGGTTGTAAAAGTAAAATACGGTTTTTCAAAAGCAGCGATTTTCACATTTACAGAGAATAATATATCGTCTCTACTCAATAATAATTCTACTTGTTCATTTTCTTTTAAAGCATTCATTGTACTTTCTAATGAGCCTTGATTCACTCGAAACCCATTACATGCAATAATCTCATCATTTACACTAATTCCAGCCATTTCAGCAGATGAACCCGACCGAACATTTTTCACTATTACATTTCCACCTTCTTGTCTTACCGAAGCTCCGAACGAAGGTTTTTTACTTCCGGAATAAATCACATCAATACCTACCTTAGAAAAATATTCAGCGTAAGGAATAATCTCCGTTCCATCAATGTATTTGGCATAAAACATAGCTAAATCCATTTCCAAAAATTTTTCTAATTCTTGTTTAAACTCTTGATCTGTAATTCCTCGTTTCAATTCTTTGGCATATTTTACATAAACATAACGCATAAAATCGTCCAAACATTTCTTGCCTTTGTATTTATCAACTATCATTAAATCAAATACAGCTGCAATGATCTGACCTCTTGAATAATATGTCATCGTGGTATTGGACGAATTTTCATTTGGACGGTAAGCTTTAATCCAAGCATCAAAACTAGCATGTGCAACAGATTGAACTCGAGAGCCAACAGATCCTTCCACATAATTAATTGAATTTTGAATTTTTGAAATGAACTCCTCCTGCGACATTAAACCAGCACGACGCATGATTAATTCATCATAATAGGAAGTAAATCCTTCCATAACCCACAATAAACTTGTGTAATTTTCTTTGTCGTAATCAAATGGCCCTAACTCAATTGGTCTAAAACGCTTCACGTTCCATAAATGAAAATATTCATGGGCAACTAAATTTAGAAAACCAAGATAGTCTGCACCTGAATATGACCATCGATTAACACTTAGAGTAGTGGAATTCATGTGTTCAAGTCCTCCTTGACCATCTACCACGTTGTGAACGATAAATAAATAATCTTTATTGGGATTCTCACCAAAAACTTGGGTTTCAGCCTCAATAACTTTTGGCATATCCACTTTTAATTTATCAACATCAAAATTCCCGTCGCCATACATAGCCACAGTATGTTTAACTCCAGAAGCCATAAATTGAAATTCAACTTGATTACCAATCTCAATCGGACAATCAACCAAATGGTCATAATTTAAAAAATCAAATACTTTTGATCCATCACTAGAGATTGAAATAGTTGACAATGGTAATGCTGTTGATATTACCTTAAACTCGTAATAAGGAATTATTTCTAATTGACCCGGTAGTTGTTGATGCGAATTTACGTACATAAAAACTCCTGAACCACTTACAAATCCATGTGTTAAATCCAAGAAACTTGTTCTAACACTCAATTCAAAGGCATACACCTCGTATTTAATTATTATTTTTTTTCCTTTTGATGCATTCTGAAGTTGCCAAGTATTTTTTGCGGTTTTTATTGTTTTAATTGCCGTTTTGTTCTCATCAAAAGCAAGTACCTGATTAACATTCTTGGAGAATTCCCTAACAAGGTAAGAACCAGGTGCCCAAACAGGCATTTTTAGTTCAAGTTGCTTCTCTTTGAATCCCTCCAAAATCATTTCAACCTCAAAATAATGGCTTTGAGGGTTAGGCATTTTTAATTTATAATTTATCTTTTGACCAAACAACAAGACTGAATTAATCAGTACAACTAGTGTAAATAGAAATTTTTTCATTGTTATAAATGGGGTAATAATTTTTCTAGTGCAATTCCGCGAGAACCTTTCAATAAAACAAAATGATCTTCTAAATTAGTTTGTTGAAAAAAAGAGATACAATCATTTATATTTAAAAATTTTCGGGTCGCCTTATTATTTTTCAATTCATAAAACAAAGGCCCAACTGTAAAATATAATGCATTCTCCTCGTTGAGGTAATTCAAAATCTCGGTGTGCTTTTCATCAGACACCGTTCCTAATTCGAGCATATCACCTAATATTAACACCTTATTTGATGCATCCATTTGAATAAAACTAGTAATGGCAGATTGCATACTGGATGGGTTCGCATTATAACAATCAACTAATATTTTATTCTTGGCTGTAACAGTAATTTGAGATCTATTGTTCGATGGAACGTAAGCCTCCAAAGATGT
>CAIUSK010000543.1 GCA_903901805.1 uncultured Flavobacteriales bacterium | reverse complement strand
TAACGGATATAGTGAATAGCTTGGTGATAAAGAACCCAAAACAAAACGCTAACTATCTTGCTTTAGTGTAAATCTATTTAGTATATACGGGTTTTTATATAAAGCAAGTAATTCTTTTTAGTTCTTATTAACATGTAATTCATACTAAGTTAAAATAGGGGTTAATAACGATAAAATTAAAACAAGTAACAACAAGGCTTTATAATCATCATAAAAGAAAATTGTCAGTAACTTCTGTTAAATTTGCATAACTAATTAGATTAAAAATAAATAAAACATGAAAAACACGATACCAATTGGAAGTGACCACGCAGGTTTTGAGCTAAAGAATGAAATAATAAACTGGTTAAAGGAGCATAATTTTACTCCATTAGATAAAGGTTGTTTTTCTTTAGAAAGTGTAGACTATCCAGATTTTGGGCATGCGGTGGCAAATGAAATCGAATCAGGATCTTCTGATGTAGGAATTGTTATTTGTGGAAGTGGAAATGGTATTAATATGTCTGTGAATAAACACATGGGAATCCGAGGAGCTTTGTGTTGGGAACCAGAAATTGCAGCGCTTGCACGCCAACACAATAATGCTAATATAGTTTCTATTCCCGCGCGTTTTATATCTACCGAAAAAGCAATTGAAATAATTTCAATTTTCATTAATACTGATTTTGAAGGAGGAAGGCACCAAAAAAGAGTAGAAAAAATAACTAATTATTAATGGTTACTTTTTTTGATTTTTGTTAATACTTTAAAATAATGAAATTTTTAGTCGTGCGTTTCAGTTCCATTGGCGATATCGTGCTTACAGAGTCTGTTGTGCGATGTTTGAAAGGACAAATGCACAATGCAGAAATTCATTATTTAACCAAAGATGTTTTTATTGATTTAGTAAAACACAACCCTAACATAAGTAAAGTACATGTATTAATGAACGATTGGTCTAAATTGATCCAATCTCTTCAAGCAGAAAACTTCGATTACATCATTGATTTACATCATAATTTACGCACTAAAAAACTCAAATGGGCATTAAAAATTAAAAGCTTTTCTTTTCCAAAACGCAATATTGAAAAATACATTTATACTCGATTTAAGTATAATTTATTACCGAGAAATGAACATGTTGTTGACCGGTATTTTTCAGCAGTATCCAAATTGAATATTAAAAATGATAACCAACCCAATCGTTTTTTTATTAATAACGATAATAAAATAGCGCTAGAAAAAATTGGACTAATTGAAAAGGGATACCTTGCCGTTGCAATAGGGGCACAGTTTAACACAAAAAAACTTCCTGTTGAAAAGTTGATTTCCGTTTTAAAAAAGAGTAATCTTCCTATTGTTTTATTAGGAAACGCTCAAGATGATACCAACGCTCAGGAAATAATAAACAAGTTAATATCTCAGGAAGTACATTCTTTTTGTGGAAAATTTAATTTACTTCAATCAGCATCTCTTGTTCAACAAGCAGCTGTTTTATTAACCCATGATACGGGTTTAATGCATATCGCTGCTTGTTTTGAAACACCAATTGTTTCTGTTTGGGGAAATACAACCCCGGAACTAGGAATGTATCCATATACTCCAACAAGAATAGACCAAGCTGTATTAATTGAAGTGAAAGGATTAATTTGCAGACCCTGCTCAAAAATTGGTTTCCAGAACTGTCCGAAGGGTCATTTTTCCTGTATGAATTTACAGGATGCAGAAGAAATTAGTGATGAAATACGAAAGAAAACACTGAATTAAGCTTCTTTTTTACGTGTTGTTCGTTGTTCAATTCTTTTTTCAAATGTTTCTCCTTTAAATATTCGTTGAACAAAAATTCCGGGAGTATGAATTTCATTTGGATCTAGTTCTCCTGCAGGAACCAACTCTTCCACTTCTGCCACAGTTATTGTCCCCGCCATTGCCATCATGGGGTTAAAGTTTCTTGCTGTTGCTTTATAAATTAAATTTCCTTCTGTATCTCCTTTCCATGCCTTAACGAGTGCAAATTCAGCTGTTAAAGCAGTTTCTAAAATGTGAGGCTTACCATTAAACACCCTCATTTCTTTCCCTTCTGCAACCTCAGTTCCAAAACCGGCAGGTGTAAAAAAAGCTGGGATTCCGGCACCACCAGCCCTACATCTTTCTGCAAGTGATCCTTGTGGTATTAAATCAACCTCTAATTCTCCAGATAGCATTTGTCGTTCAAACTCTTCGTTTTCACCAACATATGAACTAATCATTTTTTTCACCTGTTTCTGTTGTAATAATAAACCAAGGCCAAAATCGTCAACACCTGCGTTATTTGAAATACAGGTCAAGTTTTTTGTACCTAATTTAACTAGTTCTGCAATAGAATTTTCGGGTATACCACACAATCCAAAACCACCAACCATGATTGTCATACCATCGTGAATCCCTTCTAATGCTTTTTCAACGTTTTCAACAACTTTATTCATATTTAAATTCCAAAAGGGTTTTCATTTTTAAATTCTCTTCCACCTTTTTCTTCACCTTTGCAGGCGTATTTGTCTTTGTTATAATTAGGTGGTTCAGGGAAGTCGTCCGTGGATATCCCAATTTTTGGATCAGCGTACACTTTATTCATATAATAACCCCAAATCGGCAAAGCGAGTGTTGCTCCTTGAGCTAGGCCTGTGTATTCAATTCGAACACCCCGATCTTCAGCTCCAACCCAAACACCCGTAACAAGTTCTGGAGTCAAACCGATAAACCAACCATCAGAGTTATTTTGTGTTGTTCCTGTTTTTCCTGCTATTGGATATTTTATTCCTCCATAAGGCATTCCACTTCTTAGTCTTGTTCCTGTTCCTCTATCAATTACGCCCTTCATTAATTTTAATGTTTCGTATGCGGCACTTTCATCAAAAACTTCCTTCGGATTTCCGTCTGCGCTGTATATAACTTTACCATTTCGGTCTTCAATACGTAAGATTGTTTGAGGTTTTAAGAAAATACCATGGTTAACAAAAACACATTGTGCACCCACTAAATCAAATAATGAAATATCAACCGACCCTAAACACATAGCGGGTGTAATAGATTCTTTGGGAAGATGAATATCCATAGATTCTAAAAATTTAGCGAGCGTTTTTGGCCCTGCAAAACCTCCCATTAACCCCATTAGATAAGCTGTTGTGGGATTAGAAGAGCTTACTAATCCTTGACCCACGGTTCCAGACCCGCCTCCTTTTGGACACCATTTTCTTCCGGTATCATTTCCATCAGTATCATAAATATCAACACACGATGTACCGCTTACAGGCGAGCACGGTTTGGCAACCCCCATATTCATGGCGGTACAATAAACAAAAGGTTTAATTGTCGAACCAACTTGTCTTTTTCCAGTTCTAACGTGATCATAAGCAAAATGCTTAATGTCTACACCACCCACCCAGGCCTTTACGAATCCTGTTTGAGGCTCAATTGAAATTAACCCGGCGTGAATGTAGCTTTTATAATACCGAATTGAATCATCTGGAGTCATAACTGTATCAAGCTCTCCACGGTAAGAGAAAACGCGCATTTGAGCAGGTTTTTTAAAGTTCTTTTTTATCTCCTCATCTGTTGCGCCATCTTTTTTAAGTTGACGGTATCGGTCTGTAGATTTACGCGCGTTTTGCATGATTTGATCAATATTCGCCTGAGAAAGAGAATTTGAAAAAGGAGGATTACGTAGCGTTTTAAAGTTATTATTAAACAACCCTTGTAATTCGGTTCTCAAGTGTCTATCAACAGCATATTCTGCATGTCGTTGCATTTTTAGGTCTAGTGTTGTGTAAATTTTTAAACCGTCTTGATAGATGTTGTATTGTAATCCGTCTTCGCGCTTATACATAAGTGATCCATCGGGATTTTTTTTAGAAAACAACTGAGTAAGTTCTTTTCTGAGTGCTTCCCTAAAATAAGGAGCCACACCATCCTTGTGGTCAACACGTTGGTAGTCAAGTTTGATTGCTTTTGTTTTTAGTTCGTCATAATCTGATCGCGTGAGTTTGTTTTTAATTGCAATATTATTCTTTTCGGAGTTTTTTAGCCATTGCATCAAAACTTGGTTCCGTCTTTCAACCGCCCTTAATGAGTCTTTTGATCTTCTTTCGCTGATTTCTTCGCTTGTGACCTTACTAACATCAACACCTTTTTCTCCAGCAATAATACGTTCGTAATTTTTAATTTTAGGTGTATAAGGATTATAAAGAGAAGGGTTTTTACACATACCAATTAGCACTGCGGCTTCTTCTTTCGTTACTGTTTTAGCGGTTTTATTGAAGTAAATTTTGGCTGCATTTTCAATACCAACTGCATTGTAAAGGAAATCAAATTGATTTAAATACATGGTGATAATTTCCTCTTTTGTGAAACGCTTTTCGAGACGTGTAGCAATAATGTTTTCTCTTGCTTTTTCTCCTATTCGTTTAAAAACATTATCCGAAACTTCTTCTTCTGTGTTTTTACCTGTCATTTTTGCCAGCTCTTCTCTTTCGCGGCGTTGAAGTGTAAAAATTAATTTGGATAACTGTTGAGTAATTGTTGAAGCCCCCCCTGCTTTTCCGGCTTTGGCAACAGCCCTTCCTAATGCTTTAAAATCTACACCAGAGTGTTCTAGGAAACGTTCATCTTCGGTGGAAATTAGTGCATCTAGAATAAAAGGAGAAATTTCTGCGTATGTAATACTTGATCTATTCACCTTAAAGTAGCGACCGATAGTATCCCCGTTTTCAGCAAGAACCAGGGAAGCTTGAAGTTCTGGTGGGTTATCCAACATGGATACCGGCGGCATAGAGTCCTCGGGTTGAAAAACAATTAAACTAAACACCAGTAAAAAAGGAATTAAGGTAACACCCCAAAAAACCCATATAACTTTATTGTTGTTTTCTTTTATTTTTGGTTCTTTCTTTTTTTCCATGAACTGATTCGGTTAAAAAATTTAATTTCAAAATTAACGTAAAACATCCATCCTTTGACTATCTAATTTCAACAATATGAACATCATAATGGTGAAAGAAAGCATAGATGACCCACCATAACTGAAAAACGGAAGAGGAATACCAATAACCGGGGCAAAACCAATGTTCATCCCAATATTAATTGCCACGTGATAAAACACAATCATCGCCACGCAATAGGCATATACTCGGTTAAAAACAGATCGTTGTCTTTCTGCAATAAAAACGATTCGAATTAGAATGCTTATATATAAAACCATTAATACCAAAGAGCCCAAAAAGCCCCATTCTTCTGCGAAAGGACAAAAGATAAAATCGGTTTCACTTTCTGGTACGTGATTAGATCGAACACTGGAAACAGACGCATTTTGATACCCTTTTCCTGAAAAACCTCCAGATCCAACGGCAGCCATTGCTCTATTTCTATTATAATCTTCTCCATCTGGATCCTCTCGTGTTCCAAGGAAAAACTCTATTCGTTCTTTTTGATGGGGAGCTAAACTTGAGAAACCAAAGTGAACGGTTAATATAACTCCTAACGACAATCCATAACCCAACAAAACAGCAAATGTTGTGTTACCCCGGTCTCTTTTAGAACCAAATTGTTGTGCTAGAAAGAAAGCAAAGAAAGCAATAACGGATAGGGATACCAGAATAAAAATAAATCCAGAAATTTCGATAGACGAGATAAAAGGAAACACAACAAATACCCGCGAAGAAAGTACCGTCATAATAGCTAGAATGATTACAACAAAAAGAATGGGAATAAAGTGTGTTCCTACCCACGTTTGTTTAAATTTTACATTCGGAAAAGAGTTTACGATGTTTAATATTAAGGGGTCAAACGTAATACCTTCTCGGTACATCACGAACAAAAAAGAAGTAAAGACTACGAATGTTCCGGCATCTGGCTGTAACAAAATCAAAAACATGGGGCCTAAAATGATCGAAAAAGCAATTAAAACAAGCCGGGTGTTTTGTGTTTTTAAACTAACCGTACTGATAAATTTTGCCAGAACGAGGGCGGCTGCAATTTTGGCAAACTCAGCAGGCTGAATGCCCAAGGGTCCAATACCCAGCCAGGCGCGAGCGCCATTTACAGGAGGCATAAATAATACAACCACCAACAAAAACATAACAAAGCCATATATAGGTAGCGCAAACTTCTTATAAATATCAGAGTCAATTAAATAAACAATGAATCCAACAAATAAGGAAATACCCAACCACATTATTTGTTTACCATACAATTGACTTAGGTCAAAAATATTGGGATGCTCATCATTATACGCAACAGAATATAGCGTTGATAGACCCAGTGAAGCGAGTAGGACCAATAACAGAACCAAAAGCCAATCAATCTGCCCAGCTAGCGATTTATTTTCCCTCATTCTTTTTCGTTTTCAATATTGGATAATTTAGCATCCACAATTCGTTTTTCTTTTCCTTCGTTGGCTATTTTACCTTTTAAATATTTTTCAATTACTAAACTTGCGGTTGGTGCAGCCCACGTGCCTCCGTATCCAGAGTTCTCGATAAAAACAGCGATAGCAATTTTTGGATTATCAATTGGTGCAAATGCAATAAAAACGGAATGGTCTTTTCCGTGAGGGTTTTGAACAGTTCCTGTTTTTCCACAAATTATTATATCTTCTAATCGTGCTGATGCAGCAGTACCTCCAGATTCATTTACCACCCTTCTCATTCCTTCAATCACAGCGGGGTAATACTTAGAATTTACGAGGGTGTAATTTTTCTTCTTAAAAACATCTAGTGGACCTTTACCACCAATTGATTTCACAAAGTGAGGCGTATAATACCATCCTCGATTAGCAATTATTGCTGCAATATTTGCCATTTGAAGGGGAGTGAGTTTTACTTCTCCTTGACCAATAGAGATCGATCGAATAGAACTAAATTGCCAATTGTGATAACCGTACCATTTGTCATAAAACTTAGGACCCGGAATTAATCCTTTTTTTACTCCTGAAATATCGGACTCCATTTTAACGCCCAATCCAAAACTATTCATGTACTTGACCCACTTTGTTAATCCTTCTTCTGCATCGACAAAAGCATTTTTACTTTTTCCTTGCTGAATAATTTTTTTCATTACCGAGTAATAATAAGGATTACAGGAGTATTGAATTGCTTTTGGAATATCCGTTGCGGTTGGGTGATTATGACATCCAACAACACTTTTAACACAAGGAAACCCAGAGTTTTCCGTAATAACACCTTCTTGCATCCCGATTAAACTCTGAACCAATTTAAATATTGATCCAGGTGGGTACTCAGACGCTAACGGTCTTGGGTAGAGGGGAAGGTTTGGGTCTTTGTTTAATTTTGGATAGTTTTCCCGGATATTTCTTTTACCAATTAATAAATTTGGATCAAAAGATGGGGCCGAAACAAAAGTTAGTATTTCTCCCGAAGAAGGTTCTATGGCAACCACACAACCCTTTTTGTTTTGCATTAATTTTTCAGCATATACTTGTAAACCAATATCTATTCCCAATGTGAGGTTAGAGCCTGGTTTTGCAATGGTATCATATTTTCCGCCTGCATATGATTGGATGGCATCATTCATAGCAGAAGTAATTACATAGCGAATGCCTTTTATACCGCGCAATTGTTTTTCATAGAATTTCTCAATTCCTGTTCTTCCAATATTATTGGCAGGTTTGTAGAACCTGTCTTTTTTGATTTCTTCCCCGGTTACCTCGGATAAATACCCTAAAATATTCGCGCCATTTGCAAATGGATAGCTTCGCATACTAGTTGCTTCTTCATAAAACCCAGGAAATTTATCTAGAAAAGGGGCGATTTTTAATATTTCATCAAGCGTTAATTCTTTTAAAAACGGATATGCCCTAGACCTCATGTAGTTTGAGGTTCTTTTTTTTGTGCTTTTGTTATAATACGAACCTTCACCTTCTTTTATTTCTTTGAATCGGCTAATGACTTGTTCTTTGGTCCACCCCAAAATTTTAGCAAAAGCCAACGTATCAAAAACACCTAGTTTATCTTCAACAAACATAAGATTATAATAAACCTTATTGGATACAATCTGTTTTTTGTTTCGGTCAAAAACAATTCCTCGGGTTGGGGTTATTTCTTTTCTTTTTTCAGCAATTTCTTGTGCCCGTAATACCCAGGATTCATCCACAACCTGCATATAAAAAAGCCGCATGGAGTATAAAACACCAACAATTAGAATAAAAAAGATAATTACATATTTCCGATTGTCCGTATTCATCGTGTTTTTTCCTTTTTAAAGAATAAATACTGAATAATTAAACAGAGAATAAGGCTAAAGGAACCGCTTAATAAGGATTTCAGAAAAGCATCTAGAATATTATCCCATCGAAAAGACTCTAAAATAAAAAACCAAAAATGATGTACAAACAACAAAGAACTAAAAGTTAAAAGATGCCATCTAAGCCCCATGTCTAATACATTCGGCTGTCTTAAAACATCATAGCCATCACGTGGCGCAAAATATTTATATAATAACGGTCGCGCCATTCCCATTGCAACAGCAGCTGATGCATGAAGCCCAAAAGTGTTTGAAAAAAGATCAACACAAAAACCAATTAAAAAAGAAAGACTTAGAACTGTTATTACACCAAAACTAAAAGGTAGAATGGCAATAAAGAGTGGATAGACCATTAAATATATTCCCATTCCGGGCTCAATGGCATTTAAAATAAATACTTGTAGTAACAACAAGCCAAAGAATCGAAGCACGGGGATTAAGATAAACTCCATTATTTTTTTTCTTCTTTAGGAATGGTTTCTTCTAATTTTTTCTGTTCGTTAATGAGTAGGTTTTTAACTACATAAACATGTTGCAACGAACGATAATCCTCTGAAAATTTAATTACTATATTCCAAACAGGCTTTCCTTCGACAGGGATTAGTTTTTCAACTTTTCCTATCGGTAATCCTTTCGGGTAAATTCCTGAAGCGCCACGAGTGACAACAGTGCTGTTTTTTGCTAGTTTAATGTCGCTTGAAACTCCAAGAATTGAACCCCGCAGTGGGTCTTTTCCATCCCATTTCAATAAGCCCGTTAGTCCGCTCGGCTCTATTAAAACATCAACATTACTATTTTCGGTTAAGATTGTCTTTACTAATGAAAAGTTTTTACTAACCATGTGAATCACACCAACAATCCCTTTGTCTGAAAAAACACCCATTCCAATCTCTATGCCGTGTGAGGAGCCAATGTTTAAGGTGAAATAATTGTTTTTTCTGGTTATGGAAGAGTTAATTATACTACCCGGAATATATTCATATTGCTGTTTATATAAAGAGTCCTTTATCTTAATAAGCTCCGCCGAAACCTTCACGTAGTTTTTCAACTGTGATTTTCTCAAACGAATATTCTCTTGCTGGAGAGCTTCATTGTTTTCGTCGAGATGAATAAACTTTGTAAAATTGTTTTGCCAAGAAAGTAGCGTACCCGTTACCGCCCATGAGGAAGTTAAGAATTGACCTTTAGGATAAGCGATATAACTGAAATACAAGCTCAAAGAAATGACTTGTAAGAACAAAAAATACAAAAAGATTCTAAAGCGCTGAAAGAACGCGATTAAGTTCCGCATAAGCAAAGTTAAAAAACGAAACTC
>CAIUSK010000542.1 GCA_903901805.1 uncultured Flavobacteriales bacterium | reverse complement strand
GACCGAGACCTGAACGTCAATTTTACATCGATCAAATAGCGCAAATAAACCCTCAGTTTTTGCATCTAACTAAAATTAGACCGGGAATTACCTCTTGGGGACAAGTAAAATTTGGCTACGCAGAGAATGTAGAACAGATGCTACTTCGCATGAAATATGACTTAGTGTATATTAAAAACAGAAGCTTGGCATTGGATCTCAAAATTCTATTTTATACTGTATTAATTGTGTTGAAAGCGAAGGGGAAATAATCAAAAAAGTAAACCTTCTACAAATGCTCCAATTTGCTTTTCTCGACAAATAAAATGTAACTCAAGAATCCAATGATTTTTCGTACCTATTGAGGTTAATTCTTTTAAATTCAACTCATTTTCAGGGTGTATGTACAATTGAAAGTTCCCTTTCTCTAATTTTTCGTGAGGGTATTTCCCAATAAGATGACCAGCAATTTCACCACCAAATTCCCATCCGTTTTTTGTAGCTTCTTCATTGGCTAAATAAAATACGTCTCGTGCTGTGATAGTCGTTGAATCTTGAATTAGATTTCTTAGGTAATCCCATGAAGTTTCGATATCCTTTTTTAACTTCAGTTTTATCGGATCATTTCCAATTACATATGTTTTTCCAAAATCAGCTTCCCATTCTTCAAAAACAGGCCCTAAATCCAAAAATAAAATATCATCCGCTTGAATAATTAAGTCGGCAGGATCCTCTTTGTAAGGAAACAGCGTGTTTTTCCCTGCCCTAACTATACGCTTATGCCAAAACAATTCCACACCAAGTTTCGATTTTGCTATATTTAAAATCTCTTCAGAAACTTGACTTTCACTTTTTCCCGCACAAATGATTTGCTGCTTTTCAATTTCATGAAATAAAAGCACTGCTTTTTCCTCCGCCTCTTGTAACTTAGCCCAACTAGATCTTTCTTCCATTAGTTTACTTGAAAAGTTATTGACACGCGTTGTTTTTCGCTAAATCCATTGATTGAAATATCCAAAAATTCGGTTGTGAAACTTTTAGAAGATTTCGTGTTTACAAACATTTTTACTAAAAGTGATTTTCTTGGACCAATTGTTTTGGAAGATATTTCATACGTTACATTTTTAGAACTTTTCAATAAGTCAATTAATTCAACAGATTTATCCGATGTGTTTTCAATCATAAAATAAGCTCCCACTTGCTGTCCTTGTTTAATCTGACCTGCATCAAATGTTGATTTTGGTGCTACTAGCGGAAATTGATTTTCAAAGGAAATAAAACTTGATGCTTCAATTTCAATTCTTCGCTCTATGGCTGCTTCATACGAAAAGATTGATTTTGGTGGGTCCTTCGGGTTGTCACTAGTTGTTTGATTAGCCTTATACTCGCCAAAAGGTGCGTATTCAAAAATTATTTGTGGCCCATTTGTGGAATTCTTTGCCATATAAGGAACTAGAACTCCATTCTGATAATCCATTAAATAATTAATGATTGAATTTATTCTTCGCTTGGTCAAATTCACATTATAGCCAGTTGGTGCCAATGGACTAGCGAATCCTTTTAATACTATTTTCACTTTACCTCCTTGATTTAATTCTTCCAAAACAACTCTTGAAAAGCTATCTAAATCTTGTATTCCCTTATCTACTTTCTCCGAGAAAAAGGTTTGAATTATACCCACCCGTTCTGATTGATTCAATTTGTTTTTCGCATTCTCTCTAATATAGTCAGGTAAAAGTTTTTTATAATCAGTATAGGCTTGTAAATAATTCAAAGGAGTTACTGTGTCCCAAGAATCAATGGTTGGTTCATCATTGTGAAAATACAATTGAACGGGAAAACGTTCCCTTAATCTAGTTTTACTTGTAATTAAAGTTGTATCAATTATTGCTGGAAGAGGTTGTGAAAATGAAGAAAAAATATCGGAGCAACAAGTAGGATTTTTAACGGAATTACTTCCAATTCGGTTACTGGCAAAATAAATGGTGTCTGTTTGTGACAAGTAATAAATATCGTTAGCCGGACCATTTATTGGCCAACCCACATTGATGGGTTTTTGAAATTCACCCTTACTATTCTCGCTATAAAAGATATCGTGGCCACCAAACCCAAATTCCCAAGAAGATGAAAAATACAAGCGATTGGTTGAATTATCCCACCAAGGAGTAATATCATTATCAAGCGTATTCAAAAAAGTAATTGGAATGACAGTAGAAAAACGATCATTTGTAGTTAATCGCTCTGAATAATATAAATCTAATCCGCCTTTTGAATTGGCTCGATCGGATGAAAAAAAGAGCACCTCTTTCCCATTCAACATACCAATAGAAGGCATTGTAGTATTTGCACCTGGCTCATTAATTATGGATTCCAAAGGCTGTCCTAATGACCATTTTCCCTGATTATATTTACTAAACCAAATTTGACATTTATAGCTAAAATCCTCGTCCTCACAAACACTATAATAATACGTTTTTCCATCCGTTGAAAATGATCCATTGCCCCTACTTTTATTTTCAATTATCAATGAATCCAGCAATTCGTTTGGTTGAAAAACTCCTTCTTTGATTTCAGAAAAATACAACTTAGTTTTATACATTGGAGATAGAACCTCTTCCATAACATTCATGGAATCAGCCCTTAGGGAAGAAAAAATCAATTTTCCATCCTTAATCGCATGCGGAAACTCAGCATTACTAGTATTTACTTCTGGAGGAAGAATTTTGAGGTCAATAAGTAATGAATCTTTGCTATTGTTTATTGCCCATTCGCACGAGGATATTTCTTGAACCGCTTTTAGATACAAATAGCCTTCTGCTTCTTTTTGATATGTTTTTTTGGCCAATTTAAATGTTTCTCTTGCCTTGGAATACTGCTGATTCTGTTTTTGCATTAAACCCAGGTAAAGTAAACTAAAGGGATATTTCTTGGCTTTTTCGCGTTGATACACTTTACTGTAGTAATATTCTGCCTTGCGATAATCTTTGTATGCCCGATGAGTCTCGGCGTATTTCCATAATAAATCGATGTTGGAAGAATCAGATTCTAGGGCCAGTTTATAATATTCGAGCGCATAAAAATAATCTCCTTTCTTATATTGCTCATCCGCAAATTTGACATATTTCTTAACTAAATTTTGCCCTGCTGAGGAAAATGATAATAGAACTAGAAAGAAAATTAAATAAAATCTGGACATACCCTGTGAAGAATTTTCTTCGGTTTAAACATTCTAATTATGTAGCGAGCAGCAAACTCAAATCCACCGCGCATGCGACTTGCAGGAACTAATTTTGAATAATTTATATCATAGCTTATTCCAACAAACAAATCGTTATAGTCCATTCCCAAGCTTAAAAATGAAGCATCTACTCCCCTATTCCATCCTCCAATATATAAAGCTTGATACTTTTTTGGGGTGTCTATTAAATAATATTTGAATGAAGAACCGATTAACAATTCTCGGTAAATACCTTGTTGAACATACTGAATACTTGGTACTACATCCCATTTTGGATTCAATTGAAAAGTTCCTTTTACAAAGCTTGTGTATCGAATATCTCTTTTTATTACATCAGAATAAAATCCTTGGTTTGGTTGATTTAAATTATATGCCGCAATTCCCGAAACAATTTTAAATCGATCCCTTTTTTTCCATTCGTGCATCATACCAAACCCAATAGAAACATTTGATTTACTATCTGATTGGTAATTTTCATTGGTTGGTAAAGTAGGATCAAAAACGTACCCGTTGTATTGATTATCGAAATAGAGTTTATTCCAATTCAATTGACGGTGATTCAATCCTGCATTCAGACCAAAACGCAACACATGCGAACTATCTTTCACTAAATTTAGCTGGTAGGATAAATTTACTTGCGCTTCAATCGTCTTAAATTTTCCATCACCTGCTTGATCGTGAAAAAATAAAACACCTACACCAAAATTATTTTTGCGCATATCCATGGAAGCGGAAAAGGTGGAAAATGGAATAGTAACACTTTTCCATTGATTGCGGTAATTTGTAATAAACCGATAATCTCCATTAAAATGTCCGGCATGCGCAGGATTTTGAAATAACTGATTATCATTGAATTGTGACCAATGTACATCTTGCGAAAGTGAAATCTTACACAATCCAAGTAAAACAATAATAAGATAAAGTTTTATGAAATTCACCGATAATTATTTATAGGTAAATCTACTAATTTTCGTTCAAATAAAGAAATGCGTTTTTATCACTTTTTCCGTTTCGCGGTAAATTCGATAATGATACCCAATGTTGGCTGAACGATACCTGATGTATTATCTATTTTCTTCAATAAGTATCTAGTAGGATCATTTGGATCAACAACGAAATTCCCACTAGCATCCGTTTGAGCTAAATAAATTGGAGCTACTTTAGTTTTGTATCCGTAGACATTTTGAATATCCAAATAAAAATTCAAAGAGAACTTTTTGAGGTAAAATTTCTTATCTACACGCATATTCAACTGATGGAAATTTCCTTCTCGCGCTGTATTTAACAAATTGTAATCTGGAAATGCAAAACCGTTTATATTCCAGTTTTGAATAAGGCTAGAATTTGCAACATCTACTGGAGTGTATGGTGACCCACCTGAAAACAACCACCTAAAACCAATCTCCCATCCATTCTTAAATCGTTTTCCACCTGTTAATGAAACGATGTGGCGACTATCCCAAGAAGTCGGCACAAATTTACCGTCCTTATCCTTGAATTCAGAACGAACAAACGTGTAGGCAAGAACCGCATAAAATCCTTTGTAGAGTTTCTGTTGGTATAAAAATTCTGCTCCAAAAGTTCTACCCGTTGAAATAGATTTAATTTCTTCATTTCCAACAACTCCAAAATCAGATCCAACATTTGCTAAGGACAATGAATCCTTGACGGAGAAAGGATATCGGCTATAATTTTTATAGAATCCTTCTAAAGTAAATCTAGAGTTAGTTTTCGTTAGATACTCTGTACCCAACACAAAATGTTCAGCACGAATATATTTAACATTGTTCAATTTATTAGCTAATTCGCCGGCAGCGTTACGGTAACCTAAAATCGTGTAAGAAGGTAATTGATGGTATCGAGCAATATTTCCGTTGATCGCCCATTGCTCCGTCAATCTGTAACTAACTGATAAACTTGGAGATAATTGATCCAACGGATTACTCATACTTTTTGCATAATTCGAGAAATCTGTTCGTAGACCTAGTGACACATTCATTTTTTCATTCAGAAGTGCCTTACTCAATTGAGAAAACAATGCAAACTTACTCATGTAAACATTCGAGCTATAATCAATTTCAACCGGTTGACCTTGTATAGTGATATTATTGTAGGTTGAATTAAAATAACGAGCATATTCATAAGCTAGTCCCGTATTAAATCTCCAACCATTTTTGGTATAAGTATGTTCAAAACGGAATTTATTCTCTGCTTCAAACGATTTATAGTCCAACAACAAGTTTTCAGGAGTTTCAATCAGGTTTTTATAGCGATAGGCACTATTATTTAACATGTTTCTACTTAAAACAATGTTTTGAAAAGAGTTTTTTGATGAGTGTTGCCAATTCATTCCAACGGTATAATTCCACTGGTTTTGGATAGGAAGATTGTTGAGAACATAATTATTGTATTCAAGTCTCGATGTATCAGTTACAGACTCGTTTACCTTTTGATTTAACTTAAAAACATCAATAGCTCCCAAACCAATGAAAGTAACTTTATTTCTTTTATTCACTTTCACATTGACTTTATATTGAAAATCGTTGTAAGCCGGTAATATAGGTAGCTGAAGGGCAGCAAATAAGAATTGAAGGTAAGATCTACGCGCCGATAATATAAAATCTACTTTTTTACCAATTGGACCATCTAATGTTAAGGCCGCATCACTTGATCCCAAAGCAAAATTTGTTATTAATGCGTCCGGATTACCATCTTTTTGCTTAAACGACAGTACAGAACTCAATCCGTTTGCTCTATTCGATGGAAATGCACCCGAATAAAAATCCACCTCACGAATAAAGTTCACATTCAATAAACCAACTGGTCCACCGCTACTTCCCTGAGTAGCAAAGTGATTGATGTTTGGTACTTCTATTCCGTCTAAATAAAATTTATTTTCACCTGGCGATCCTCCTCGAATAATGATATCGTTTCGAAAAGTTGCCCTAGAAGCAACACCGGGCAATGCAGCAATAACTTTACTCACGTCTCTTCCCGCACCAGGAAGACGCTCTATTTCAGTAGAGTTTAGTGTTTTTAATGAATTGGGGGATTCAGATTTAGTGGTGAATTGTTTCGCAATAATAACAATCTCTTCCTTGTCCTGGATGAAATCTTCCATTTGAAACTCTATGGTAGCTGTTCGTGAATTGGTAACCGATATCTCATTGATTACCAAATCTTTGAATCCAGAAGCAACGGCTTTAAATGAATACACACCTGGAGCAAGTCCCGTTAGTTCAAAATCACCATTTTCATTCGTGAACGTTCCCTTTTGTTGATCTATAATTTGAACTTTTGCCAACTCAATAGGTAAACCATTTACTGCTTGAACAACTTTACCTTTCACGACACCGGTTTGGTTAAAGGCTACAACTGGTAAAAAGAGTAAAACAACTAACAAAAAACGCATAACTGAATAATTTAATAACTTAGTAACTAATGAACCTCTTTAACAAAGAAAATCGATTTTTGTTCAGTCATTTTAGTTTTATTGGTTGACCAATTCGATTTGAGAATGTGTACGTAAATTTAGCCCCAACAAAAACTATTTGGGAGGAATAATGAACCCACGCTAGAAAAATAAAGAAGCTACCAGCGACACCTGCAGAACCAAGTGTAAACACATTCAACAAATAGTATTTAATAATTAGCTGACCAACATAGAGTAAAATTGAAGTAACTATAGCCCCCATTGAAGCTACTTTCCACATTACGCGGGCATTGTGCAAAAATTTGAATATGAGCATGAAAATCAGGTAATTCAAAAGAATTGATAGGGCATGATCAAGGATTGGTAAAATCATATTTAGAAAGGAAGAATTCTCATTAAAGAAATAATGCATCAATGTAAAACTGAAAGAATGGAATAAATAAACGATCAAAAAAATCGAGGCAAAAACAGCTAAAAAAAGAAAGGAAAGTAATTTTTCAAAGACATTCACTTTAATAGCCTTTTTACCTTTTAACTTAATCTTTTGGATATTAAAAAATTCATTAATACTATTTTTAAGGGAGTGCAAAAATCCTGAACTCGCAAAAAGAATGACTATAAAACCTATTAATTCCATGAAGATACTTCCCTGATCTAGGTTGTAACTACTTACAATATTCAAAATTTCATCCACATTAGTTAAACCAACCTTTTCAACTAATAAATCATTTATTACTTTCAAAATCAATTCTTCACCCAAGTACCTTCCCAAAAGCGAAACGCATAAAAACAGGAGCGGAAACAAGGAAAAAAGCGCATAATATGCTAAGGCAGCGCCATGAAAAAAAGCCTTCTCTTCCAAAAAACCAAGAATGGTTTCTTTTGCAAGCGTGTACGTGAAAACCGCTTTCGTTTTTATTTTAGTTAGTAATAACAAGATGTCCTCCTTTTTGGATTGGTTGATTGGAATACAAGACAAAAACTCTTGAACCAACAACACATCTGTTTTCATAAAAAGAACCTCTAAAAAGTGAATCTACCTTTTCAATAAGCAATCCGTCCGCATCTTCAATTTTATATTGATTGGGTCTAAAAGTCAACAAGTTACCATTTAATTCAAAGCGATTCCACGGTCCAAAAAGTTCCGCTTCTTCTTTGTTTTTCGGGTTAAAATAGATTTCTGTCGGCTTTCGTTTTTTTGAAATCCGTCCATTTTTGAGATGAATTATTGAATCTGAAACAGATAATAAATCCATTCCATCATGCGAAACCAAAACAAGCGTACAGTTAGTTTCTTGATTAATTTTCAATAAATACCGTTGTAATTTAGATTTCAGTAACTCGTCCAAATGGGCAAAAGGCTCATCAAGGAGTAAAACAGCAGGTTTAGTAGCCAATGCACGTGCAATTGCCAAGCGTTGTTGCTCTCCACCAGATAAGGTAATGGCTTTTTGGTTTATCACTTTATTTAGTCCTAGAATCCGAATTAGTTTGTTTACCCAAGAATCTCGTTTATCAAAAGCCAAGTGTGATGCTTTCACGTGGATATTTTCGTATGCGGTAAGGTATAAATCTAGCGCAAACTGTTGTTCCACCAACTGAACAAAGGGATATCCGGGAATTAATAACTGATTGGCTGGCGGCAATTTTTTCCCTTCAAAGAAAACGTCTCCTACTTGTGGCGTAAGTTTCCCGGCTAAAACAGCCAATAAACTGGATTTACCAGCACCGCTTTTACCGACAACTCCAAGTATTTCACCTGCTGCAATGGTTAAATTTACATCGGTTAAAACAGGTCTTGAAAACTCAAGCGATATTTTTTTCAGTTCAATCACTTGGTAAAATTACACCTCAAATATATCCAAAATAAATCTGATCGAACAAGTCATCAACCATGTAATGTAAATAACCTATAATTATACCTTTTTTAGCACAATGGTTGCAATATGGCCACCAAAACCAAAGGTATTACTCATGGCAAATTCCATTTTTTTATCCTCATATTTTCCCAAAGGAAAATGAAAAGAATCAGCAAACTCTGGAATAATTTCTGTTGTATTAATCGTTGGCGGTACTTTTTGTTCCTTCAATGCTAATACGGTTGCAATTGCTTCAATAGCCCCTGCAGCGCCCAACAAATGGCCAGTCATGGATTTAGTTGCTGAAATTGCCAATGTTTTTCGTTCTCCAAATACACGTTTAGCAGCTATCAACTCAGACATATCTCCAAGCGGAGTTGAGGTTGCATGCATGTTTATATGATCTATTTGGTTTGCATGAATTCCGGCTTCTCTCAATGCTTCGTTCATTCCAAGCACTGCTCCATCGCCTTCAGGATGTGTTCCAGTTAGGTGATATGCATCTGCTGCCATTCCTCCACCAACTACTTCTG
>CAIUSK010000541.1 GCA_903901805.1 uncultured Flavobacteriales bacterium | reverse complement strand
GACTGAATTCCAATACTCAAGCGATTCACGCCACATCTTTTCCATCCTGCGATAGCCAACTCCGTTATATCTTCAGGATTTGCTTCAAGTGTGATTTCATCCAACTCATTCAATGGTTTGATTCGTACAACTGTTGCACAAAGCTTTTGAAGCTCGCTTTCTGTCAATAAACTAGGTGTCCCACCGCCAAAATAGAGTGTGCTAGGTGAATCATCTTTTAAATCATCTAATCGAGTTTCTAACTCTTGTTGAATTGAATGAATCATTTTATCACGATACCCAGCAAAGGATGTCGAAAAATGAAAATCACAGTAGGAGCATTTTTTAGCGCAAAAAGGAATATGGATATAGATGCCTGACATGTGTTCAAAATTACGTTTTTTTATTACTAGCCAAACGAATTGTATTTTTCGCACCCGTAAATAATGTAATTTTTAATTTTAGTTTTAATATGCTGATTTTCAATTATATAACTTTTCAATGTTAACTATTTAATTTTAATGTGAAACATTTTTTAGATAACCTATGTATCATTGTCTAAACAATTTAAATAAACAATTATGAAAAAGTTTTTCGTTTTAGCAGGGGCAGTAGTGTTGAGTTCATCATTATTCGCTCAAAAACCAACAGCGGACAATCCGTTTTCAATTGAAGGTCAATTGAGTTACAATACATCTTCTCTATCATTTAATGCACCTTCATTGAGAATGCGTTATTTTTGGGCAGATGATATGGCGGCTCGAGTTTCTTTAACAATAGCTAATTCATCAACAAAAGATTATTATTACGAATTAGCGAATAATGCAGGTGGTGAAGGAACAGAAGTGAACAAAGTATCATTAACGATGATTTCTCTTGGTGCTGAGAAGCATTTTGCAGGTACTGATAAACTTTCTCCATATGTTGGAGCAGATTTCGTATTTGGAATGGGTAACTCATCAGCAAAATGGGATAAATTTGATGGTTCAGGATATAGTGCTGACTTTACAGCAACTGCAAAAAATCCTACTTCCATGATTGGATTAAATCTAGTTGCGGGTATGGATTATTATTTCGCTGAGAATTTCTATTTCGGTGCTGAATTAGGTCTTGGATTCCAGTCAGTTTCTAATAAAGCTGGGGAATTTGAATCAACTACTGGTGGTTCAACTACTACAATTTTATCTGAGCCTTCAAAATCCAGTTCTTTTGGTAACAATTTTATTGGTAATGCTCGAATTGGTTGGAGATTCTAATCTAGAAATTTCACACTTTTTAAAGGCGGCTTCGGTCGCCTTTTTTGTTATAGTCCAAAAAGGGAATCAAAATTTTCATGAGAACCACGTGGTGTAAATTCAATACGGATCATATCTCCTATTCGAACTCCACACAATTGTTCAACTCCCCCACTCGTTCCATTAGCTCCGCGATTAATGGCAATTTCTAAAAAATCATTACTATTAAAAATAGCCACTTTTTCCCCAGGAGGAACTGCATTATAACCAAGTGAAACTTGTTCAATGAAATATTCCTTGTTACGATAATAAATGGTGTAAGGAACATCTTTGCTATATCGTTCAAAATAGGATTTGTGTATATTGGATATCAAGTTGCCAAATGCATCTATATGAACCACATACCCTTTTATAACATTAGTTTCAACCAAAACACTCGGAGAATATGCTCTTTTAAATCGTTCCTTAGGAGTCGCAAAACTCGGAATAGAATCGCCATTTAATATTCTACAAGCCAAAGGAATCAATAATTGTTTCGTTGGAAACGTATAATGCTTTCCTTCCTCAATGATGCTTTGAACTTGATAAAACTCATCGGGTTCATCTTGCAGTAAAAAGGCTCCAAAAAAACCATTATCATTGGAAATAAAATATTGACCTTGAAACTTTAAAATACTAGGATACATTCCATCATCTGTTCCGGGGGCAATTTGTGGTTCAGAATCTACACCAATCACATGCACTGTACCCATTGGGAAATCCCGATAACAATTCCTTACTTGATATGCCGCTTCAGAAATATCAAACGGACGTATATCATGTGAAATATCGATAATTGTAGCCGAAGTATAAAGACTCAAAACCTTACCTTTAATTGAGGCAACATAATGATCCTTGGTTCCATTATCTGTTGTAAGTGTAAGAATCTGCATACAAAAAGATTCCCCTTTGCCGGAGTTTTTTTAAATTTGACCCAAATGTAACTGAAATAGGCAAAAAAGTCAAATAAACCTTCGAATAATTAGAGAATTGCTAACAAGAACTTTACAAATAGAAAAAATTAATCCAGCGGAGTTCTTTGGAGCAAACAACTCGAACCTGAAGCACCTTAAGAATTTTTTTCCAACCCTAAAAATTTCCTCTCGAGGAGATGTGCTTTCGTATAGCGGAGACGAAGAAACAATGGATGAATTTGAACGGAAAATTAATTTGCTTCTTAAGCATTTTCATCAATTTAATTCGCTTACTGAGAATAATATTGACAATTTGATGCTCGAAGAAGGTGCCAAAATGCTTTCTCATGCAGACGGGTCTGAAACCTTGGTTCATGGAAATGGCGGAGTTAAAATTAAAGCACGTACTGTTAATCAAAAGAAATTAGTTCAAGCAGTAAATGAGTTTGATATGGTTTTTGCAGTTGGTCCTGCCGGTACAGGTAAGACATATACTGCCGTTGCTCTGGCTGTTCGCGCACTGAAAAACAAAGAAGTAAAACGCATTGTATTAACTCGTCCAGCTGTGGAGGCAGGAGAAAATCTTGGATTTCTACCGGGAGATTTAAAAGAAAAATTGGATCCCTATCTTATGCCTTTATATGATGCGCTTCGGGATATGATTCCTGGAGAAAAATTGGCTGATATGTTGGAATATGGGATAATTGAAATTGCGCCATTGGCATTTATGCGTGGACGAACACTTGATAAGGCATTTGTAATTTTGGACGAGGCGCAAAACACCACTAAAATGCAAATGAAAATGTTTCTTACTCGAATGGGAATGACAGCAAAATTTGTAATTAACGGTGATTTATCTCAAATTGATTTACCAAATAAACAAACTTCAGGATTGGCTTTTGCCCTTGATAACCTTAAGGATGTTGAAGAAATTGGTATTATTCGATTGGGGCAAAGTGATGTCATTCGCCACCGATTAGTTAAAAAAATAATTGAAGCATTTGAAATAGTGGAAGAAGAAGAAAAAAGAAAAAAAGACAATGAACGCATTAACAAAAACAGCATTTAATTTTCCAGGTCAAACACATGTATATCATGGCAAGGTACGCGATGTATATACTTTGGAGAATGAATTAGTGGTTATGGTTGCCTCTGACAGAATTTCAGCATTCGACCATATCCTTCCTAAGGGAATTCCATACAAAGGACAGGTATTAAACCAAGTTGCAACCATGTTTTTAAAAGCAACTCAAGATATTGTTCCCAATTGGTTAGTAGCGACACCTGATCCAATGGTAGCTATTGGTAAAGCCTGCGAACCGATTCGAATCGAAATGGTTATTCGTGGATATTTAGCCGGACACGCTGCACGAGAATATAAATTAGGTAAACGCGAATTATGCGGTGAAAAATTACCCGATGGTTTAATTGAAAACGATGCATTTCCAACACCAATAATTACTCCTGCAGCAAAAGCAGATGAAGGACACGACATTGATATTTCAAAGGAAGAAATAATTTCACAAGGACTCGTCTCGAGAGAAATCTACGAAACCATGGAGAAATATACGAGAGCACTGTTTAAACGCGGAAGTGAAATGGCTAGAGAACGAGGACTAATTCTTGTTGATACAAAATATGAATTTGGGCTATTTAATGGCGAGGTTATCCTAATTGATGAAATTCACACACCGGATTCCTCCCGTTATTTTTATGCTGACGGTTATGAAGAGAGACAGAAACTAAATCAACCCCAAAGGCAATTATCCAAGGAATTTGTGCGTGAATGGTTAATGGAAAATAATTTTCAGGGCAAAGAAGGTGAAAGTATGCCATTTATGCCCGATGAATTTGTTGATACCATTACTGCGAGATATATAGAATTATATGAGCGAATTACTGGATTGACTTTCGAAAAAGATGATTGTGAGTCGCTTGAAGAACGAATTGATAATAACGTCTATAGTTTTTTAAATCAATACACACATTGATATGAAAGGTAAAAATCCCATTGGCGTTTTTGATTCCGGCTATGGGGGATTGACTATTTTGTCCGAGATCAGGAGATTAATGCCTGAATACGACTATTTATACCTGGGCGATAACGCCAGAGCACCCTATGGAAATCGCTCCTTTGACGTTGTCTATGAATATACCTTAGAAGCTGTAAAATTATTATTTGATCAAGGATGTCATTTGGTTATTTTGGCATGTAATACTGCATCGGCAAAGGCATTACGGAGTATACAACAACAAGATCTACCAACTTTAGCCCCTTCAAAACGTGTTCTTGGGGTTATTCGGCCCAGCGCGGAAGAAATTGGAAGACAAACCCATTCAAAACATGTAGGTATCCTAGCAACGGAAGGAACGGTTCATTCCAGATCCTACATCTTAGAGCTGCAGAAATTTGCCCCAGAAATAATTGTAAATCAACTCGCATGCCCACTTTGGGTTCCATTAATTGAAAACAATAAACAAGATTCTGTGGCAGGTAAACAGATTATCGCAGATGATTTGAATGCCCTCCTACTAAAAGATCCGGAAATTGACGCCATTGTTTTAGGATGTACGCATTACCCCTTAGTTCAATCCTATATTGAATCACTCGTTCCTTCACACATAAACATTATTTCTCAGGGGAAAATAGTGGCCGATAAATTAAAAAGTTACCTATTGAATCATCCTGAAATTGAGGATAAATGTAGTAAAGCTGGGAGTATTCAGTATTTAACAACAGAAAATGCGGAGATATTTAATGCAAATGCGGCTCGTTTTTTAGGAATTGATATTCAATCAGAATACATTCACTTTTAATTGGGTAATATTCCCAAACCTTCTCGCACAACAACGGGACTACCATCGGTACAATCGATAATTGTTGACCCTTTTAAATTACCATATCCACCATCGATAATAAAATCTACTTGATCTTCTAATCGTTCATAAATTGCTGAAGGATCAGAAAAATACTCCATGATTTCATCTTCATCATCATGCAAAGATGTTACCGCTATTGGATTTCCGAGCGCCTCTACAAGAGCAAGTGTGATCGCATTATTTGGAATACGAATACCAATCTCCTTTTTATTTGAATCGAATAACTTCGGGACTTCTTGAGATGCCTCCAAAATAAAAGTAAATGGCCCTGGTAAACATTGTTTGAGCAGTTTAAAAATAGATCGATCCAATTGCTTTGTGTAATCAGAAAGATGAGATAAATCACTACAAATGATAGAAAAATTAGCTTTATTTAATTTGACACCTTTAAAATCTGCTAGCTTTTGCAAGCCTTTTTTACTGCGCAAATCACAACCAATCGCATACACTGAATCAGTAGGAATGATAACAATACCCCCTGATTTAAAACATTGTACGGCCTGATTAATCAAACGAGTATCAATATTAAAAGGATTTATTTCTATAAACATGACACAAAAGTACAACTATGCTGCCTAAATACTTTTCATGTCAGAAATAATTATTTATCTCTTCTTTGGATAGCCTTCGTGTTTTAAAGGATACCTTATTTTGATACGTTTTAGAAAGTTT
>CAIUSK010000540.1 GCA_903901805.1 uncultured Flavobacteriales bacterium | reverse complement strand
TGCACTCTTACTTTTCAAATTAACTCAATACTCCCAAACACACAAGGCTTTGAAATTGGTTTAGGTATAAGTTATTAGCTGAACTTTTGTGGAGGTAGGGGGTTGTACCTTAGCTGTTAATTCTTAAGGGATTTGGTACGGACGTTCTTCAAAATAGAATAGAAAATTGAGTACTAATCCAAAAGTCTTTCCCAAAAAAGAACCTTTGCATCTAATTGATTTTTAAGGTCATCGTATTCATTTAATACTTTTTGAGCCTTAGATTCATCCGTATAATCAATATCGGCTAACACTAGATTCATTTCCTCTATTCTCGCTTCTAAATCGGAAATTTCTTTTTCAATTCGTTTGATTTCCTTTTCATTTGAGGGTGTAACTGGTTTTGGAACTTCTTTTACAACTTCTTTCGGGGAAACAATCACTTTACTTCCTTTTCCACTTTGACTCATTTCACGTTGCTCTTCTGCTTTCTTTTTCAAGAATTCCTGAACACTATAATGATGTATTTTTAACGTCTTGTTGTAGATTTCCCAAATACGATTTGTTAACCCATCCAAAAATTCTCGGTCGTGAGAAACTATAATAAAAGTACCTTCATAATTTATTAAGGCTTGTTTTAATACTTCCTTACTGGCGATATCCAAGTGATTGGTTGGTTCATCGAGAATTAAAAAATTAGATGGACTCAACAATAATTGACACAATGCTAACCTCGTCCGTTCACCACCAGAAAGCACTTTCACTTTTTTGTTGACATCTTCACCCGTGAAAAGAAAAGTTCCTAGTATTGTACGTAAATCTTTGCGGATTTCACCCACAGCAATTGCGTCCACTGTATCGTAAACCGAAAGTTCCGTATCTAGTTCCTCAGCCTGATTTTGAGCGAAATACGCAATATTAACATTGTACCCATACTTCACCAATCCATCTCCCTCCACCTCGTTCATAATTCGCTTAAGTAGCGTTGATTTCCCTACTCCATTAGCTCCTAAAAACGCGATTTTCTCTCCTCTTCCAACCGTAATATTAATATCCTTGAAAATTAATTTTTCACCGTACGTTTTTCCCATTTGATCCAATTCCAGCACCCATTTTCCTGGCTGAACACTTAATGGAAAAGTAAGACGCATACGAGAAGTTGGATCTTTTTCAATTTCTATACGCTCCGTTTTCTCCAACTTCTTCATCAACGATTGAGCAAAGGAAGCCTTACTACTTTTTGCTCTAAATTTATCAATCAACATTTCTGTTTGCTTGATCTCTTTATCCTGTTGCTTTTTAGCTTGTTCTAATCGATCTAAATCGTCCTCACGTAACGCTTTGTATTTACTATAATTATACGGAAAATCAAGTATTTTTCCTAAGGATATTTCTAAAGTTCGTTTCGTTACATTATCTAAAAATAAGCGATCATGCGAAATCAAAATAACGATACCTTCATATTTTTGAAGATACGATTCTAACCAACTGATGGAAATTATATCCAAATGATTTGTAGGCTCATCCAGAAGTAAAACATCTGGTTGATTCACTAATATACGCGCTAATTCAGCCCTCATTTTCCATCCCCCAGAAAACGAATTTAGCGACTTATCTAAATCCTCTTCTTGAAAACCTAATCCTTTCAACGTTGTCACAATGCGCTCTTCCCACGTATGGCCATCAAACAAACTGTAGGCGTGATTCAACTCAGAGAGCTCATCTAGTAACGACATATAACTATCTGACTCATAATCAGTCCGAACCACCAATAAATGATTTATCTCATCTAATCGTGTGCGAATTTCATTAATCTTTTCATTGGATTGATTTAGAAATTCAAAAACACTATTCGTTGAATCAATAATAATATCCTGAGTTAAAAAACCAATATTTGTTCCTTTCGACAGATGAATCTTCCCTTCCGAACCCTGATGTTTGCCCGATAGAATTTTTAACAATGTAGATTTTCCTGCACCATTTTTACCGACCAAGCCAACGCGTTCGCCACGATTAATTTGTAAATTGACACCTTTAAACAAATATCCTTGAGGAAGATGCACCCCTAAATTCTCCAACGTTATCATTCGGCAAAAGTAGTTAAATTAAACCGTCTAACTAATAAATGAGTACATTTGAGGCAAAATTGATCTATGAAAATAGAATTATGTGCTGCTTCTTTTGAATCCATACAACTTGCTCAAGAATTAAAAATCGATCGAATTGAATTATGTCAAAATTTGGAGCAAGGAGGAATCACCCCGTCTATTGGAATGATTGATTATGCTATGGCTAGAGGAATTGAAACAAATGTATTGATTCGGCCAAGAGCAGGTGGATTTTGTTATTCAGAGGAGGAATTAAAAATAATGCTGCTCGACATTTCTTATTGCAAACGCATTGGTGCGCAAGGAATTGTAATTGGATTATTAACTGAAACCAACGAAATCAATCGATTACAGTTAGAACAAATTTGTGCTATTGCTGAAGGAATGAATATTACTTTTCATCGTGCATTTGACGACACAATCGAATGGAAAAGATCCATGGATTTACTCATAAATATGGGAATTAATCGGATTCTTACATCCGGTGTTTCAACAAATGTTGATTCTGGATTCCTTGTTCTAAAAGAAATGATGGTTTATGCCAAGGGTCGCATCGAAATAATGGCAGGAGGTGGAATAAATGCCAATAACGTTTTGAAAATAGCAGAAGAAATTAATCCAGATGCGATACATTTTTCAGGAACAGCAAAAACATTATTAGATGAAGATTCACTCTTTTCTGAAACCATTCTAAAAGTTGACCGGAAGAAAGTTTTGCGGATACTCAGTTCTCTTTCAAGAAATTAATTTTTATCAAACTTGTAGGTGTATTGAATCATTATGGTTCTTGGCGCTTCAATTTTTAAAGGGCGTAATGAATAACTCCTGTTGAGTATATTACTTCCAATCAATGCAATTTTATGCGTTTCATTGAAAGAATATGATATTCG
>CAIUSK010000539.1 GCA_903901805.1 uncultured Flavobacteriales bacterium | reverse complement strand
TGAAAAAGATCTATTGGCCAGTCAATTTAACTTATACGCAAGAAAAGCGGGATATAAATTATGTCCTTCACTTGAGCAATTTGGTAGTAAATCGAATAACGATTTCGGGAAATTTATCAATGCTACATTTGAAATGAGTTTATTCGCATCAGCTGACAAATTAAAAGCTTTTATCGAATTCCCGAAAGAAGGAATGATGACTAATGATCCATTATTCCAATTATCTACAGACTTACTGGCACATTACAACGCAAAATCAGAAGAATTAACCAAATTACAAGCGGATTATTCCAAGTCATTTAGATTACTTGTTGCAGGACTTCGAGAGGCTAAGATGAGTACAATCCAGTACCCGGATGCAAATAGCACATTGCGTTTAACTTATGGAAAAGTTAGTGCTTTACCAGCAAATCCAAAAAACGATGCTAAAGTGAATTTCTATACTACTTTGGATGGAACCATTAAAAAATACAAAGCCAAAGATGAAGAATTTGACTTGCCACAACGATTAATTGATCTACACAAAACAAAAGATTATGGTCAATATGTTGATAAAGCTGGTCATTTACCCGTTAATTTCTTAACAGATAATGATATCACTGGTGGAAATTCAGGTTCACCTGTATTAAATGGAAAAGGAGAACTAATCGGTTTAGCTTTTGACGGAAACATTGAAGCTATGGCAGGAGATGTTATTTTTGATAATAAATTACAAAAAACAATTAATGTTGATATACGCTATGTTTTGTTTATCATTGATAAATTTGCGGGCGCAAAACACATAGTTGACGAAATGACAATTGTAAAATAATACATTAGATTGATACAAAATTTAGAATAGGAATCATGAGTGAAATAGCAAAAATTGAATTAGACGGAAAAGTATTTGAGTTTCCAGTTGTGGTTGGTACTGAAAATGAAAAAGCCATTGATATTTCCAAATTAAGGGATACAACGGGGTATATTACATTAGATACTGGTTATAAAAACACCGGAGCGACTAAGAGTAGCATTACATTTTTAGATGGTGAGGAAGGGATTTTACATTACAGAGGATATTCTATTGAGGAATTAGCAGAAAAAGCAACTTTCTTAGAAGTGGCTTATCTCCTGTTAAATGGGGAATTACCTACTCAAGCAGAGCTTGAATCTTTTGGAAGTAGTATAAAAAAACATACACTTGTTCATGAGGATATGAAGCGTTTTTTCGAGGCATATCCAGCAAAAGCGCATCCAATGGGTGTATTATCTTCTATGATTTGCTCACTTTCAACTTTTTATCCAGAATCTTTGGATCCACATAGAAGCAAGGAAATGAAAGAATTAACGATGCATCGCTTGTTAGCTAAAATGCCAACACTTGCAGCTTGGGCATACAAGAATTCAATTCGCCATCCTTTCATGTATCCAAACAATGACTATGATTATTGTTCGAATTTCTTACACATGATGTATGCAATGCCAACGGAAGAATATAAGGTTGATCCGGTTGTTGCAGCAGCATTAAATAAATTGTTAATCTTACACGCTGACCACGAACAAAATTGTTCCACATCTACTGTTAGAATTGTAGGATCTTCTCAAGCGAATTTGTACGCAACAATCTCTGCAGGGATTTCCGCACTTTGGGGACCTCTTCATGGTGGTGCTAATCAAGAAGTAATTGAAATGCTTGAACAAATTCACAACGATGGTGGCGATGTTGATAAATGGGTTGCGAAGGCAAAAGATAAAGAAGATTCATTTAGATTAATGGGCTTCGGTCACCGTGTTTACAAAAATTTTGACCCGCGTGCGAAAATTATTAAAAAAGCATGTGATGATGTACTTGAAAAAATGGGAATCAATGATCCGATGTTAGCAATAGCAAAACGCTTGGAACAAGTTGCATTGGAAGATGAGTATTTTAAAGCACGAAACCTCTATCCAAATGTTGATTTTTATTCTGGTATCATTTATAAAGCAATTGGGATTCCAACTGAAATGTTTACCGTAATGTTTGCAATCGGTCGTCTTCCTGGATGGATTTCACAATGGAAGGAAATGACTGAAAACAAAGAACCAATTGGTAGACCAAGACAAGTATATACAGGTTATACCTCAAGACCTTTTGTTGATATTTCAAAAAGATAATTACTGACAATTTGTCTCATAGATCAGTTTTGGTCAAATGATTGATGAAAAGAAAAAATAATAATTAAAAAAAAAGAAAATGGCATTAGAAATTACAGATCAAAACTTTGAAGAATTAGTAATGAAATCCGATAAGCCTGTTTTAGTAGACTTTTGGGCAGAATGGTGTGGCCCTTGTAGAATGATAGGACCAGTTGTTGAAGAATTAGCTAATGAATATGCAGATAAAGCTATCATTGGAAAAGTTAATGTAGACTTAAACCCTGGAGTTTCTGCTCAATTTGGTATTAGAAGTATTCCAACGATATTATTTATTAAGAATGGAGAAATCGTTGATAAAAATGTTGGAGCTGCTCCTAAAGCACAATTATCAGCAAAATTAGACGCTATTCTTTAAATTAAGTTTTAAACAAAAAATACTAAGAGTCTTCCGTTAGGTTGGCTCTTTTTTTTTACTTTGAAGTTCGGAATAAACTTCTGACACGAATAACAACAATAGCAAGTATGAATGCCGCGGCAAGCATACTCAAAAATCGGTAGAAGAAATCACCCCATTGCACATAAATCGTTTTATCTCGATTTTTATTTAATGACGCTTTTAATGTTTCTACCTTCCACCAAGATGATTGTTGAATAATTTCCCCTCGCTGATTAATAAATGAGCTTATACCAGTATTGGCTGATCGAGCCACAGATCGCCTTGTTTCAATTGCCCGAATGGAAGCAAAACTATTATGCTGTTTATGACCAGGCGTATCCTTCCACCAACCATCGTTTGTAATAATAAACAATAACTCAGCTCCTTTTTGCACTTGCTGGCTGATAAATTCACCATAAATTGATTCGTAACAAACAATTGGGGCATAAGAGCCATACTTACTTTTCATAGTCCTGGGAACATCTTCATGACCTAAAGATCCAGAGGTGCCCCCATTATTAATAGATAAATCTTCGAAAAATGGAAACCACTCCGTAAATGGTATTTTTTCAACCCCTAATACTAACTTTGATTTGTGCACTACATCCGTTTGATTTCCTTCAATTGATAACGAAGAATTATAAAATTCAATAAAGTTATTCGTCCCATTAATTTGCTTTGATGCAATAGAGTGTTTTTTATCAAAAAAAGCATACGTTGATGCTCCAGTCAACAGATGTATATGCGGGTATGTTTCAGTGAATTTTAAGAAAGAGGAAACAGACTCGTTTTTTTGCAAATACGACTCTTCAACGGAGGAACTGATTGCGGTTTCAGGAAATAAAATAAAGTTGGTTTGAGGGCTTTGCACATTTTTCGCTAGGCTCAACATTTTCTCTATCTGCGCAGAAGGGTCTTCAACAAACTTCTCATTATAAGGGTCAATATTAGGCTGAATAACTGCTACCTGAACCGAATCTTTCTTTTCTGTATAGGTATAAAATCGAATTAGTGAAAAAGTAACAGGAATCAACAAAGCAAACAATACCTTACCTAGTTGCAAAAAGTTTCGTCTACTTCCCAATGAAACCCCACTCTGATTATACTTGATAATATAGGAAAAAATGAGGTGATTCACGACCAATAACCAAATACTACCTCCCATAACACCTGTGACTTCATACCACTGCACCAATTTGGGATAGATTGAAAAAATATTCCCCAGTGTCAACCAAGGCCATGATAGTTCCCAATGATAATGCATATGTTCAAATCCCACCCAGAACACAGGTAAAAACAACCAACCCCAATTTGAATTCAAACGCTTGCGTGCAAGATGATAGGCATAGAAAGCAAGGGACATAAATAACGAGTTGATCAAAATTGCCATATACGCTCCTTCCGGAGAG
>CAIUSK010000538.1 GCA_903901805.1 uncultured Flavobacteriales bacterium | reverse complement strand
TCAATCTCAAACCAGATCAAATTGATGTAATTGTTCATCCCCAATCTATTGTTCATTCGTTGGTTCAATTTAGAGATGGTAGTATGAAAGCACAAATGGGATTGCCGGATATGAAATTACCTATTCAGTTCGCACTCACCTACCCCAATCGATTTCCTACCGAATTTCCACGATTCAATTTCATGGATTATCCAAATCTAACATTTGAAAAAGTAGATAATCAAGTTTTCCGAAATCTTGATCTCGCTTATGAAGCTATGCGCGCTGAAGGCGTGGCTGCGTGTTTTTTAAATGCAGCAAATGAAATTGCAGTAGAAGCTTTTTTAGAGGATCGAATAACATTTGTTGATATTTTTAAAATTAATTCAGCAGTACTTGCCAAAGCTCCTAGCATTCTATCACCTACTTATGATGACTACGTTTTATCAGATTTAGAAGCGCGAAGACTAGCAACTAAAATATGTTCTCCTAGAAATTAAGCCTGATTCCACTCAAAGTAGTACTTTTGCAATCTATGTACAAACAAATTATCCTTCGAAAAAACAAGGAAGAATCACTTTTAAGAAGGCATCCTTGGGTGTTTTCAGGTGCCATTGACCTCATTGATGATGAAATTTCTGATGGAGATATTGTTTCCGTTTTTGATTCAAGAAATAAATTTCTTGCTTCTGGACATTTTCAAAATGCAACAATTGCGGTTCGTATATTAACATTTGAAGAAATTGAGTTAAATCAGAGCTTTTATAATAAAGTGCTATCAGAAGCGATAGAATTGAGGAAAACACTCGGTTTGTTTTCAAAGGAAAATTCCATTTGCCGAATTCTACATGGTGAGGGAGACGGTTTACCTGGGCTAATAATTGACTATTATAATGGTGTAGCTGTTATTCAATGTCATAGCATTGGAATGTACCAATCAATTGAGTTAATATCTGTTGCACTTCAAACTGTTTTGGGAAAATCACTTAAAGCAGTCTATTCAAAATCGAGTGAAACCTTACACAACAAAGCTGATATTGTTGATTCGTTTATATTTGGGACATGTAAAACCCCACACAAGGCTAAAGAAAATGGAATTACTTTTTCCATCGATTGGGTTACGGGTCAGAAAACAGGCTTTTTTATCGATCAACGTGAGAATAGAAAATTACTTAGTAAGTATGCTCAAAATAAAAAAATCCTCAATACCTTTTGTTACAGTGGAGGATTTAGTCTTTTCGCGCTAAAAGCAGGCGCCAATGAAGTTCATTCTTTAGATAGTTCAAAAAAAGCGATTGAGTTAACAGAGCAAAATGTTGGCCTAAATAAACTGGAAGAAAATCACATGACAATCGTGGCCGATGCAATGGAATTCATGAAAACAGTTGATAATTCATTTGACGTTATCATATTGGATCCTCCAGCATTTGCAAAGCACAGAGATAAGAGACATCAAGCAATTCAAGGTTATAAGAGACTGAATGAAATGGCTATTCGTTCCATTCGACCTGGTGGAATAATCTTCACGTTTTCTTGTTCACAGGTAGTAGATAAAAATTTATTCACCCATACAGTTATTGCCGCTGCAATCAGTTCTGGACGAAAAATCCGAATTTTAGAACAACTTCATCAGCCGGCAGACCATCCAATAAATGCATTTCATCCAGAAGGGGAATATTTAAAAGGATTAGTAATTCAAGTTAGTTAATGTTAGATATTCGTTACCGCACCATTCTTAGTGTGGCATTACCTTTAATGATTTCTACCTTCATACAATCAATTGTATTGATTACTGACGCGTCATTTATTAGTCGTTACAACACCCATGCTTTTGATGCCGTTGGTAACGGCGGTCTATTATACATAACCATGTATATGGCGCTTGTAGGCATGAGTGATGGCGCCCAAATAATTATTGCTCGTAGAATTGGACAATATAAATACAAATCAATTAGTAAGATTTTTGGAACTACACTATTTATACTGAGCATCATTGCCTCTTTTTTATTTATCATTTTGTACTATTTCATGCCTGATTGGGTATTGTCTTATTCCAAAAACATGGAGATTGCTCTATTTCAAGGGCAATATATTCAAATCAGAAGTTTTGCATTATTTAGCGGCATAATAACATTAAGTATTCAGGCGTTTTTTATGGCAATTGGTAAGACTTGGGTGGTATTACTCGCGGCACTAATCACCGCAATTAGCAATATCATATTAGATTACCTGCTTATTTTTGGTAATTATTCTTTTCCAGAAATGGGATTAGAAGGTGCAGCATGGGCTTCAACAATTGCTGATGGTTTAGGGATGGTTTTCCTACTAGTGTTTACTTTATTGACCCGTTACAAGAATGAGTATCATCTATTTCACTCGTTGAAAATCAGTAAATACTCTTTTAAAGAAATGTTTAAAATTGGAACACCATTAATGCTTCAGGGTTTAACAGCATTAGCAACTTGGACAGTGTTTTTTACTTGGCTAGAACAGCTCGGTTCTTTTGAATTAACGGTTTCCCAAAATATCAGAACCCTATACATGTTTGCTTTTGTACCTATTTGGGGATTTGCAGGAACAACCAAAACGTATGTTTCTCAATATATGGGTCGTAAAGAGTTTCATTTGATTCCAGTAATTCAAAAACGCATACAAATTATCACTGTATTATTACTTTTAGTAACTTTTCATGGCTCCATTTTATACCCGGAAACACTAATTAGATTTGTGAATCCAAATGAATTATATGTTGCAAAAAGTGCAGAGATACTGCGTTTTGTATCTATCTCCATATTCCTGTATGGCTTTGTTAGTGTTTATTTTCAAACAATCAATGGCAGTGGTAACACCATGATTTCTATGAGTATTGAAATGGGATCTGTATTAATATATATTTTCACAGCATTTTTATTTATTAAAGTTTTCAAATGGGATATTTATTGGATTTGGTCCGTTGAATATGTTTATTTTGGTGTCATTGGTTTACTATCTTATTTGTATTTAAAATTCTTTAATTGGCAAAAGAAAAGAGTATAACTTAACTCACTTTTATTATGATTCCTTCGTTACGAATTGTATTTATGGGAACCCCCGAGTTTGCTGTTTCAATCTTGGATAATTTGTATCATTCTCATCATCAAATTGTTGGAGTGGTTACGGCAACAGATAAACCTGCCGGTAGAGGACAGAAAGTAAAATCTAGTGCCGTAAAGGAATTTGCCGTTGAAAATAATTTACACTTACTTCAACCAGAGAGTTTAAAGGATGAATCTTTTATCGCACAACTAAAAGCATTGAATGCTGATATATTCGTTGTTGTGGCTTTTCGTATGTTGCCCGAGTTGGTTTGGACAATTCCACCAAAAGGAACGATCAATCTACACGCATCCTTGTTACCACAATACCGTGGTGCCGCTCCCATCAATTGGGCAATTATAAATGGTGAAGTTAAAACAGGGGTTACCACGTTTTTCATAAATCAACATATAGACACGGGTAAAATCATTGATAGCAAAGAAACTCAGATTACAGAGAATATGAATGTTGGAGAATTATACCAACAACTGATGGAATTGGGCTCAGAATTAACACTTGAAACAGTTAATGCAATTGCAAAAAATGAAGTTCAGGCAAAAAGTCAAGGTGATTTTCCGGATAAAGAACTCAAACACGCCCCAAAAATCTACAGAGAAACAGGTAAAATACACTGGGATAATTCAGCAAATATTAATCATAATTTAATCCGAGGGCTTTCCCCATATCCCGGAGCATGGACTATACTATACAATACAAAGAAGCAAGAATTTGTCCAATTTAAATTATTAGAC
>CAIUSK010000537.1 GCA_903901805.1 uncultured Flavobacteriales bacterium | reverse complement strand
CTTGCAAAAATTAGCGAATCAGATTCCAATAGTGGAAATCGTGAATTCAAAGTTAACATGGTCGGTTTCAACGAGTAAACTTAATTTCCCGTACATACAAGTTCAAGATTCTGTCATAGGCACCTTTCCTGAGCTGTTATCCGTAAAAATAGATGCCGATTATAGGAGTGCTCATCATGCGCGAAATGTTATTGGTTATCTTCCCGGATCAAAGAAAAATGCAAAAACGATTGTCTTTTCTGCTCATTATGATCATCTGGGTAGAATGGGGAGAGAAACATATTTTCCTGGGGCAAATGATAATGCTAGTGGCACAGCGATGCTCATCTATTTAGCTAATTATTTTAAAAAAAACCCAGCTAAGTTTAATTTAGTTTTTATTGCTTTTGCAGGAGAAGAGGCGGGATTATTGGGCTCTGAATTTTTTGTCTCAAATCCGTTAATTAGCCTTCAAGACATTCGGTTTTTAATCAATTTAGACATCATGGGAAGTGGAGAAGATGGCATTACGGCAGTAAATGGGACTTTATTTGAAAAGGAGTTTTTATTACTTCAGAGCATTAATAAAAAACAAAAAGCATTGCCAGTGATCAAAAAAAGAGGTCCGGCAGCCAATTCTGATCATTATTTCTTTACCGAGGTAGGCGTTCCAGCGTTTTTTATTTACACCATGGGTCTCAATAAAAATTACCACGACATTTATGATACATACGCTAATTTATCCTTTGAAGCATTTGAGAAAATAGGTAAGTTATTGATAGCATTTACAAAAAAATTAAATTAAACATGAGTAAGAATAACGGAATAAAAGTAAAGCAGTTATTGGAAGTGATGAAATCGGGAAATGAAATCGTTTTTTCAAAAGCCATCGTTGAATTAAATGGGTTGATGAAACCTGAATTGTTGCCTGAATTAGTATCTATTTTACAATCAATCGAATCAGATAAAAATCGGTTTGAACTGCTTCAGTTTTTTAATGATTTATCGGCAGATGGAGCGCAAGAAATAATGATGCAAACCATTCTAAATCCTAACTTCATTGATATCAGACAGGAACTTCTTGCCTCTATTTGGAGTAGTAGAATTGATTATAGTAATTATCTCGCTGAGTTTGTGGAAATTGCTTCTGAAGGAAATTATCTAGAAACACTGGAATGCCTAACTATTATAGAGAATTTGGATGGTCCTTTTGATGAGGCTGATATCTTAGAATCACAATTACATTTAAAAGAGTATTTAGAATCATCTACAAAAACCGATGAAAAGTCAATTCTTATGAGTGAAATAGCTCTTTTAATTAAAAATATGAATGAAGAATTGGGAGAATTTGATTTGGAAGATATGGATTGATTTTCGAGCTATTTATCAGCGGTTTCTTGTTCCGCCAATTTAATTTCCGCCAGAATTTCCGATAGCGATAAGTAATATTCCTGATTCCGTTCTTTGTATTTTTTGAAGATTTTTGGGTTTTTAAATAGAAAATTTACCCCTTCGTATAACGAGTAACCTAATCCCCGCTTCACTGTTTCTTTGTCTGCTGAATTCTCAGTGTGTTTGAGGTGTTTTCTTGAAAATAAATAATGAGAAATAAATTGAATCAATTGACCATTGGATTTTTTGTGGTAATCTGTAATATGAGCCAACTCATGCCCAATCCAACCAACAAGTGAATTAAAGCTAAGATCCTGGTAATTCATGCCATTATATTCTTTACTTGAGTTTATCAAAATTCGATATTTTCGATCATTTCTTGATTTCACAATAAAATCAGCATCTGGTTGAGCCAACATCGTAGATTTAATTTTTTTTAGCCTCACACTGATTTTTGTATCTTTTAGTTCCGGGTAATAGCGCAAAGCCACATAAAATGCTAACTCTAGCATTTCTTCTTTTTTTTGAATTCGCTTCGATCGTTTGTAAAGCTTCCTATAATCGGAAAGAGAATCGATATAGTTTTCTTGTTGTAAAAAATGGGTGCTAATTTCTGGAGCTATTTCAATCGTATCCTGTGCAATAGCTTGATTCTCCAAAAATAAAATGGACCAACTGAAAAGGAAGATAAGGGAACGAAAATTCAGCATGCTATTGCTTTTAGCTAATATAACGAACATTTACCAAACCTAGTACGTTTTTCATGAATTAGATTATGTAATTTTGAAATATGATTTTTTCACGTAATTTTCGTCGCTTTAATTGGGTAACCCTTGTCTTGATTTATCTAGTTGTTATTGCTGGAAGTTTTGTGCGTATTACCGGTAGTGGTATGGGTTGTCCAGATTGGCCCAAGTGTTTTGGACAATGGGTTCCACCAACCGAGGAAGCGAGTTTGCCTGCCAATTATAGAGATGTATTTCTTCAAAAACGGACAAAAAAAGTAGAGAAGTTTAGTAAGTTTTTAACTGGAATTGGCTTGTCTGAAACTGCTGAAAACATAAAAAAAGACCCTACGATTTATTACGAAGAGCAGTTTAATGCAATAAAAACATGGACTGAATATGTCAATAGATTATTAGGGTTTCTTGCAGGTAACGCAATGCTTTTTGCATTTGGATGGATGCTGTTCTATTACCGAAAATCGAAATTAATTTATCTTGCGGCATTCAATTTGGTCATTATGGCTTTTCAAGCTTGGTTTGGTTCAATCGTGGTGGCAACAAATTTAGTACCTTGGACTATCACGGTTCATCTCTTCTTGGCTCTCGTTATAATTGGAATACAACTGTACTTAATATATAAGTTTTCATCTCCGAATTCTACAAATCTTATCGCTTTACCGAAGTCCATTATACTAGGATTCTATTTTATTTTCTTTGTAACGGTTTACCAACTATTTTTAGGGACTCAGGTGAGAGAGTACATCGACGAGTTAACAAAACAAGGTTTTGGAAGAGAATCGTGGACAGATAAACTGGGATGGTCTTTTTATTTTCATAGAAGTTTTTCTTGGCTTGTTCTCATTTTATTGGGTGTAATGGTCTTTATCAATGAAAGAAAATACCACGTGAATCAAATTCGATTGATTTTTTATACGTTGTCAATGGGCTTGATTTCAGGAGTATTGTTGGCTTATGCTGATATGCCAGGATTGGTACAAACCGCCCACTTATTATTTGCAACTATATTGTTTGGTCAATTACTGTATTTAATTTTCAAACTTCGTGTGCAAAGAGTATAAGAAGTCAATAATTTTTTACTGTACTTTGTTCAAGAATTGTAGTTAATTTTGAGAAATTATTAATAACCTTAAAATAAAATAAACATGGCTTTCGAATTACCACAATTGCCTTATAACTATGATGCTTTGGAGCCTCATATTGATGCACGAACAATGGAGATACACCATTCAAAACATCACCAGACATACATTACAAATTTAAATGCAGCGATTGCAGGAACGGATTTAGAAGGAAAAACTATCGAAGAAATCATGTTGTTGTGCAAGGACAAGCCGGCAGTTAGAAATAACGGAGGTGGTTTTTGGAATCACAATTTGTTTTGGGAAATAATGGCACCTAATAAAGGAGGGCAACCTTCAGGCGAATTAGCTGATGCAATTAATACTACTTTCGGTTCTTTTCAGTCTTTTAAAGATGAATTTGCGAAGGCAGGAGCAACTAGATTTGGTTCAGGATGGGCTTGGTTGTGTGTCACCAATGGAAAATTAGAAGTTTGTTCTACAGCAAATCAAGACAATCCATTAATGGGTGAAGGCTGCAACGGAACTCCAATTTTATGTATGGATGTTTGGGAACACGCCTATTATTTACATTATCAAAATAGGAGACCAGATTATATTCAAGCGTTTTTTAATGTAATTAATTGGGAGGTTGTTGCTGAAAAATTCTCCGCAGCAAAATAGAAATGTTGACACATAAAAAAACCACCTCAAGCGAGGTGGTTTTTTTTTACCTAAACTAAACTAAACTAAACTAATTATGAAAAAAACTGATTGGAATGAAATAAAAAACTAAAACCGTGTGTAAGGAAATAAGTTACGTTTTAGTGTTATTGGATGATTAATTTTTTGGTAGTTGTGTTACTGTTATTAGATAATTGAACGAAGTAAGAACCAGTAGCAAGATCAGTTACTTGGAAAGAGTTCGTGTTAGTAATGTTTTCTTGAGCGATTACTTGCCCTTGAGCATTGATGATTTGTAATGTATTTACTTCGTTGTTCCAAGAGATAGTAGCGTTTTCTGAAGCTGGGTTAGGGTAGATGTTGAT
>CAIUSK010000536.1 GCA_903901805.1 uncultured Flavobacteriales bacterium | reverse complement strand
CTTTCGTTAAATCAATTTCCTTTGTTACTGTTAAAAAAGAAGCATAGCGATACTCAATGATATACTTACCTATGGGTAGAGTAAGTGAATAAAAGCCATATGTATTCGTTATAGCGCCTTGTTTGGTTAATGGAATAAATGCTTTGGCACCAATTAGAGCCTCACCACTATTGGCGTCAGTAATATAGCCACTAATAGATGCTTTTTGAGATAAAAAAGGAAAAGTAATAGCTAGGAAAAAGATAAAAACAAGTCGATTTGCCATAATTTTTAAAATAGAGAACCCAAAGATAACAACAAGACTAGCGCGAATAAGTTTTTATACGTTAAATAAAAATAAAAAAGCAACCGGTTAGGCTGCTTTTTTATTTTACATATCTTCATCGTCGTCGTCAATATCTTCTTGCTCTAATTCACGTCTTAACTTTAATAGATTTAAGTCGTCGTCATCATCGTCATCAAAGTCGTCAAATCTTGGTTTTGATTTAAATCCGACAGGTTTCACTTTTTTAATACCGCCATCAGTATCCCAATCAGACTTACCTTTTTTGTCTTTTTCTTTCGACTTTTTCCGTACTTCCGAGTTTATAGGGAATTCTACTGAACTATCACTAGTTGATACTACTGGTGGTCTTGGGGCAGTTTCCTCTCTTCTAGGCTCAGAATTGAATGATCGATTGGTTTGTTCTCTTGGGGCACGATTATCTGGCCTTGGGTCAGCTTCTTTAACAGCACAAGATCTACCGTTAAATACTTTTCCATCCAACGCATTTACAGCGGCTTCCCCTTCTTCCCTAGAAGACATTTCAATGAAAGCAAAACCTCTTGATTTACCCGTCTCACGATCTAAAGCAACGGTTGCTTTATTTACTTTACCAAATCGCTCGAATTCTTGTCTGAGCTGATCACTGGATACACCGAAATCCAGTTTAGCAACGAAAATGTTCATCATGAATTACAAATACTCTTAAAGTGAAAATAAAATGATTTATTAGCGAATATACTACAAAAAAGTAAATTCCAAAAAATATTTGAAAAATCTACAAAATGTTTCTTAAAATATGAAAGATTTTTCAATTAAGCACAATTAAGCGATTACACCTAGTACTTCTGCCATTTTAGCACCTATTTGAGCTGGTGAATCCACAACATGAATTCCACACGCTCTCATGATGCGTTTTTTAGCTTCCGCTGTGTCATCTTCACCACCAACAATTGCACCTGCATGACCCATAGTTCTTCCTTTTGGAGCAGTTTCACCTGCAATAAAACCAACTACTGGCTTCGTTCCATTATCTTTTACCCATTGCGCCGCTATAGCCTCAAGGTTTCCACCAATTTCACCTATCATAATTATCCCTTCTGTTTCGGGATCATTCATCAACAATTCAACTGCCTCTTTGGTTGTTGTTCCAATAATTGGATCTCCACCAATACCAATAGCAGTTGTTATTCCTAATCCGGCTTTTGCAACTTGATCCGCTGCTTCATAGGTCAAAGTACCTGATTTTGATACAATTCCAATTTTACCTTTTTTGAAAACAAATCCTGGCATAATTCCCACTTTTGCTTCACCAGCAGTAATAATCCCTGGACAATTGGGACCTATCAATCTGCAATCATATGCTTTAATGTATTCTTTTACTGCGATCATATCCTTAACAGGAATACCTTCAGTGATACAAACAATTACTTTTATCCCAGCATTAGCGGCCTCCATAATTGCATCAGCAGCAAAAGCTGGCGGTACAAAAATAATAGATACATCAGATCCTGTTTTTTCAACAGCTTCTGCCACAGTATTGAAAACGGGTCTATCTAAATGAAGTGATCCTCCTTTACCTGGAGTTACTCCACCAACAACATTGGTTCCGTATTCTATCATTTGTCCGGCATGAAATGTACCTTCACTACCTGTGTAACCTTGTACAATTACTTTAGAATCCTTGTTAACTAAAATCGACATTTTTATAAATTAAATTATTGTGTTCAAAAATAATGAATCTCTAACGAAAAGGAAACAAATTTCGTTACTATTTTTTTATTCATTTCCAAATTTCTCGATAACTTGCTGGGTAACTCCCGTGTTTGAAAACCCTCCATCATGGAAAAGGTTTTGCATAGTCACATATCTCGTAAGATCTGAAAACATAGAAACACAGTAGTCTGCACAAGCAATTGCAGGGGCATTGCCAAGCGGTGACATTTGCTCAGAAAAATTAATGAATTCAGTAAACCCTTTTATTCCTTGTCCCGCAGTTGTAGGCGTGGGTGATTGGGAAATCGTATTTACACGCACTTTGTTTTTTATACCATAATGATAACCAAAAGATCGAGAAATAGACTCCAACAATGATTTTGCATCAGCCATGTCATTATAATCAGGGAAAATTCGTTGAGCAGCAATATACGTTAATGCAACAACTGAACCCCATTCATTTATCGCTTCATGCTTATATAATGTGGACAATGTTTTATGCAAGGAAATAGCAGATACATCCATTGTTTGGTTGTAATACTGGTAATTACTCTCTGTGTAATGTTTCCCTTTTCGAACATTTGGGGACATTCCAATTGAGTGAAGCACAAAATCAATTTTCCCACCTAATATTTCCATAGCTTTCACTACCAAGTTCTCTAAATCTTCTAAACTTGTTGCATCAGCTGGTATTATTTGACTATTTGTTTTTTCAGCTAATCCGTTGATTTCTCCCATTCGCATTGCGATAGGTGCATTTGTAAGAACAAAAACAGCTCCCTCTTCATGGGCTCTCTCTGCTACTTTCCAAGCAATTGATTGATCGTTCAAAGCACCAAATATTATTCCGCGTTTTCCTTTTAATAAATTATTTGCCATGTTTAGATATTTTAAACAAAAGTAATTATTTCCAAGGAAAAGAAAGCTTTCATTTAGCGAAGTAATTAACATTATTATGGTTACTAAAAAGGAACAAATAAATCCAATCAATTTTTATACTTTTGTTAAAATCAATTTTCATGTTGAAAATAGGCCTTTTCGGTGCTGGACATTTAGGAAAAATACATCTTCAACTGCTCCTTGAGCTAGAATCTATGTATGAGCTGGTGGGTTTTTTTGATCCGGATGATCAGAATGCATCCATTGCTGTTGAAAAATTTGGACTTACCCGTTTCGAGACTCCGGAAGAGTTGATGCACCTCGTTGATTGCATTGATATTGTTACGCCGACATTAAATCACTTTGAAATAGCTCGTGTAGCGATAAGGCTGGGAAAACATATATTTATTGAAAAACCAATAACGGAAACTCTTGAAGAAGGTGAAATATTAGTAGCACTTGCTTCAGAAGGAAGAACAAAAATTCAAGTGGGTCATGTTGAGCGATTCAATCCATCTTTTATTGCTGCAAAATCATACTTAAAAAACCCGATGTTTATTGAAACACATCGATTGGCACAATTTAATCCAAGAGGAACTGATGTTCCCGTTGTGTTAGATTTGATGATACATGACATTGATGTTATTCTAAGTGTTGTTCGTTCGCGCGTGAGAAAAGTATCTGCTTCAGGTGTTGCAGTAGTCAGTGACTCTCACGACATTGCTAATGCTCGAATAGAATTTGAAAACGGTTGTGTCGCCAATTTGACTGCGTCACGAATATCGATGAAAAACATGCGCAAATCACGGTTTTTTCAACGCGACGCTTATGTCAGTGTCGATTTCCTTCAGAAAGAGCTTGAAGTTGTTGAAATGGAGGATATTTTAGGAGAACCCGACGATTTTGACATTGTTTTTGATCCTGGCAAAGGAAAAACCAAGAAGAAAATTCTATTCAATAAACCTGATTTAGCCCCATCTAATGCGATTAAGGAAGAATTAATTTCTTTTTATCAGTCAATCACTGAAGACACAACTCCTGTGGTTTCGGGTGAAGATGGACTAAAAGCATTAGAGATTGCATATTTAATTATAGAAAGATTAAAAAAGACGGATTGAAGCATACAATACTCTACAAAAACATACGTTAAAATTCAGAATGAGATTAATTTTTGGCATTTCTTTACTTGTTTTTTCTTTCACGAGTTGTGTGAAAAATAATCCTGACCCTGCTTGGCTTGAAGTTACACAATGGACATTACAATCTAACACTGGACTTTCAGGTAATGAGGGAGAGTTGACCCAAAATTTTTCTGACGCATGGGTTTATATTGATGATGAGATTGTTGGGGTATTTGAAGTGCCATTTAAAATTCCAATTTTAAAGTCTGGAGCATGTAACATTAAAATTTTCCCAACGGTTCGCAACAATGGAATAGCAGCAACCAAAAAGATTTATCCCTTTATGGAAGTTTATGAGGTTAATGCAACATTAGTTCAAAATCAAACCCTTACATTAAATCCGACAACCAAATACAACTCATTTAGTCAATTTTGGATTGAAGATTTTGAAGACCCGTTAAATGTTAAAATCACTGTTGATCAAAACATGTCTGCCATAAAATCTACGCCAACGACAAATACAAATCTTCAATCGTTCAATGGAAATTTTTAT
>CAIUSK010000535.1 GCA_903901805.1 uncultured Flavobacteriales bacterium | reverse complement strand
TGTTTCAGGTGGTGAGAATTTGGTGGATGTGTCGGAATTGGAAAGTGGAATTTACCTACTGAAAATCGAAACACAACTACAAAAACTAATTAAAATCTAACAAATGAAAAAACTCATCTTTCTTTCCCTAACAGCTGTAACCCTAAGCAGTTGCAACCCTATTATTAAAAAATTATACGGCATCAAAAAACCGGATATTGAAAATCGTGAATTGATTACCAAAAAAGCAAACAAATTTGGGCTAGACACAACGAATATTGTTTCCGTAAGTAGTGCTGATTTTCCGTACATTATGAAAAGAGTAAGTGTACCAAATGCAAGTATCTTTGACGCGCAAGGAAAATACGTTGAATACCGCCTTACCGACACATCTTGCAACAAAGGCTTGTTTGATTTTATTCCTAATTTGAATCTAATTACAACCTACAACAAACCCGATAGTTTGAGCCTTCAACAACAATGGCCGAAATACAGGGATTTAAACGGAAACAAATTATCACTACCCGAACCGGCTGATTTTTACGTTCTTATTTATTGGAACGTTTGGACAGGGAAATTGAACAGAGATCACGTAAAAATTTGGGAAGATTTAGCCCGCGCTAATAAAAACTGCCGTGTCAAAGTAATCAAAGTGAATCTTGACATCCAAGATTACTGGGAACAAGAAGAAAAAGAAAAATGGCGCAAGGCATTTAGGAAAAGGTAATTGTATAAGGCAGTGTGACTTATACCAAAGGAATGTGTAAATAAGGATTAAATTTGAAAAAGAATTATGGCGCCAAGCGTTTAGTTGGGTGTCACAAAAAAGTACACAATCAAATTACAAGAAATCCGTTATATAATTAATTAAAGAGATAATGAAAAATCTGAAAATAATATTCACGGCCTTTTTATTTACGGCTATTTGTTCATGTAACAAGGATTTGGAGAATGAAAATTTAATTGAAATTCCATGTTTACCGCAAAGTTTAAGTAATAGTATTTTAGCTTTCTACCCGTTTTCCAATGGTTCAATAAATGATATTTCTGGAAATAACCACCATTTAATTAATATAACTACAGCAAAACCTACATCAGACAGAAATGCAAATGATAGCTGCGCTTATGAATTTGATAATTTACCTAATTCAAGTGAATACTTAACAACTTCGGCAACAAACTTTCTGAATGGTTTAAGTGAATTTTCAATTTCATTGTGGTATCAACCAAAAGATACTTCAAGGAATGATGCTCAATTTGAAAGTCTAATTAATAGAGGTTTGGGTGAAAGCTGTCCTGATAGAAATGGACAATGGTCTATTGCGCTTTATGATTGTAGAAAAGCTGTATTTGGCAGAACGAATTCTGTATGGGATAAAAATATAACCAATTTTGATTGTCAACAAGAAATCAATGCACGTACTGATATTTGGCATCATTTAATAGTAACATATAAACAAAACGGTATGGAAATGAAAATATACAGAAATGGTATTTTACAGAACTTTTCTTCAGGTAATGGAAACTGTAACTCTGGTACTCCAAGTTATCAAGATATAGGAGACTTATATTTAGGAAAGGATTATACAGGTAAAATTGATGATGTTATAATTTTCAATAAAACACTCAATCAACAAGAGGTAAATATACTTTTCAATTTAGAAACATGTTGTGAAAAATAAATTGATAATTAAGATTAAAAAAACTTACAACTAGCGAACGCCTATCAGCGGTTTTGCAAAAGTAGGGCTTAAGTACTAATTTAAACATTCGGAATTCTATTGAACATTTGTGCTAATTTGAACATTTGTTCTTCGATTTCCCCACCTTGGAAATGCCGAAAACGGAAAAGTTAAAAGTATTAATAGTCAAATAAAAACTATGAAAATTGTCATCCAGATATGTATTCTCCTGCTAATAGGTAATTTGAATGCTCAAATCTCATTTTATATTCGCCCAACTGTTTCTATGAAAACCAATCAGGGAAACATTTTCGGATCTTGGAGAACATCTCCTATCTATTCAACAATGACAAATCAATATTTTTCGATAACTAATGACAAGATGTTTTTTGATAACGGGGTTGATCTGGGCATTCACTTAGGTGTAAAATTCCGAGAAAACCATTTTTTTGAACTCGGTTTTTCAGGAGATCATGCAGGAATAAAAACTCAGGCAAGCAAACATGAGTGGTCAATTGATCCTAATACAACAGATCCTAGTCTTCAAATTGTTAGGCGAGGTGGAAATCATAATCAGGTCTCAATCTTAGGTCCATTTAATAGATTTTCATTTAATTACAACAACTTATTTTGGAAGAATAATTCGAAAACCATTCAAGTAAGAGGAATTGTGGGTTTTGGTTCATTAAATAGTCCGAATGTAAACCGAAAAACCGGAACGTATATGATCAATGAAATACCCGTTTTTAATATAGGCGAGTTAGATTCAAACATTTACAATACTCAATATATAATAACATCTACACGTGCATGGAGAAATTCTTTCTACCTTAATGCTGGTTTAGGTTTTGATTTTTACACAAGAAAAATGCATAGCTATTTATTCTCATTCGACCTTTTTTACTTGCAAGGAACAAGAAATATTCAGGTTGACCATCATAGAATAAAAATAGACGACAATGGTAAAGATGTCAATTTTTTATACACCTTTTCAAGTAGAGGGTCAGGAATTTACTTTACTTTGTCACGAAGATTACAGGTTTATCCGTGGAAGAGCAATAAAAAAATCAATGGAATTTAGCTATTACTGAACTACTTTTCTTCCAAAAAGTACAACATCTGTATTAAAAGTAGTTTCTTTTTTTTTGGTGAAGTAAGGAGCGGTTTTTTTAGTACATATACTAATTAACATTTTCAATTCCATCTCCCAAAAACAATCTCAATTCGTTAATTAATAAGCGATTCAGAAAATTGTTGTGTTGAATTAAAATCTCTAAAACATGTTACCATCTATTAAACAATTCAAAATCCATTAACGGCATTCTGTCGATTTGATCGTTCAAGGAGTTGTTTCCTTTCGCGGTCGCTGGCACGATGAGCCTTAAAATAACGCGTTGGAGTGAATGTGTTGGAGCACAACACTATTTCCACCTTGTCTTCTGCTTCGTTCAAAAAACGATAAGCTATGTAAAACCTTTTTCCTAGATTGCTTGCTTCAAAACGACTGTCACCTTGAAAAGAAATAAGTTGATACAATTCGGAATTATCCAAGGTTACTTTGCAGGTTTGGTAAACTTTACCCGATGCAAATTCATTTTTTCCGCGCAAACGATAGGAAAGAACAGCATATTTCCCTTCAATTTGGAAATAACAATCTGAATCATCTAGTTGGAATTTTTTCGGCGAGTTGAAAGCATTCGTGCTATCGAGAATAACCAAGAAATTGTTTTCGTGCACAACACTATCAAAATACACCTCTGAATTGGATGACTTTTGTGCGAACAAATTACCTATGCAAACAAAGGCAATCAATAAAAACATGCTATTTTTCATGAATAAATTAATTGTGAATTCTAATCTAACAATAAAAACGAACATATTCA
>CAIUSK010000534.1 GCA_903901805.1 uncultured Flavobacteriales bacterium | reverse complement strand
TAACCGACCCGAGATAATCGCTTAATTGTTTCTTCTATTTTCTCTAGGTCCGTTATTAAAACAATTTTTTGTTTGATATCGGGAATTAATGCGCCAACCCACGGAGCAAATTGACCCTCCAAACCGATACTTACACTTCCAGGAATAAACCCCGTTGCAAAATCAGAAGCGGTTCGCGTATCGAGAATTAGTATTTCTGGTTCGTTCATAATTGACTCAAAATCAACAATGGACAACGGTTTCATTCCTCTTTCAAGTACGGCATTGTATGAATCATACCCGGATTTATTCAATGCTACGTTCATACCAAAATAGGCAGGGGGTGGCAGGAGTCCATCTGTCACTTCTTGTATAAAATCACTTTCAGTCATTTCTTCTCGCAAGGCATAATTCGTGCGTTTTTGATTTCCAAGCGTGTCAGTTGTTTCTTTTGACATGTTTTTCCCGCAGGCACTTCCTGCTCCATGTGCTGGATAAACAATAACATCGTCAGGTAATGTCATGATTTTTGAACGCAAGGATTGATACAGAAGCCCGGCCAATGCTTCTTGGGTCATCGATGCTGCTTTTTGCGCTAAATCGGGTCTTCCGACATCTCCGATAAACAAGGTGTCACCCGAAAAAAGGGCGTATTCTTTACCGTTTTCATCGAATAATAAAAAACAGCTAGACTCCATAGTATGACCCGGAGTATGTAACACTTTGATGGATAGTTTACCAACTTTCAATACTTCCCCATCACCGGCTATGTGCACAGGATATGATGGATCGGCATTTGGCCCATAAACAATAGTTGCACCGGTTTGCTTTGATAAATCAAGATGGCCACTCACAAAATCAGCGTGAAAATGTGTTTCCAAAATGTATTTTATACGAACATTATCTTGCTTCGCTCTATCAATATAGGGTTGGGTTTCTCTCAAAGGGTCGATGATTACAGCCTCATTTTCTGAGACGATATAATAGGCACCTTGTGCCAAACAACCTGTGTAGATTTGTTCTATTTTCATATAGTTTCTTTATTCAAATAATTAGTTAATTCCATTTTTGTTGATTTAACGCTGAAAACACGTTTACTCGTTGGATAAAATTAACCCATAAAATACTTCCAAGATATATACCTTGTGGCTTTTTTTTGTATTTTTTTAGTGCCCTGCGTTTTTGATACATTTTTGAAAAGTTGGCATAAATTGCCACATGAGCCAAAAAAACCACCCAAAAAAACTTCCATTTCCCTTCTACTAAAAATTTCAGTGCTGCAATGCCATCTAGAGCCATTCTTCGAAATAATTTGGGAAGTAAAAAGCCTGGATGATTTTTTATGAGCATGAATAAATTATTCCGGAAATTCAAGTATAATTTAGTAGGGGATTCATAATCCATAGTTCCTCCGCCTAAATGATAAACCGTGGATTGAGGAATAACTTTAAATTGCAATCCAGATCGTTGAATTCGCCAACATAAATCAATTTCTTCCATGTGTGCAAAGAAATCCGCGTCAAAACCGTTCATCTCTTTGAATACAGTATTTCTAATCATGAATGCTGCGCCAGATATCCAAAAAACATTCATTTCACTTTCGTATTGTCCGGAATCAACTTCAACTTTATTGAATATTCGGCCTCGACAAAAAGGAAAATAATCGATGTCCAAAAAACCCCCACAAGCACCGGCATGTTCAAACACACTTGGATTTTGATAGGATTTAATTTTGGGCTGACAACCAGCGATCATATTGTTTTTCATCGCTATAATTAGCGGATCAAGCCAGTTTTCTGTGACTTCAACGTCGCTATTAAGAAGAACAACCAAATCTTCTGTAATTGAGGCCATTCCTTGGTTATAGCCACCTGCAAAACCGAAATTTATTTCATTAGTAATGATTTCAATATTAGGATAATTTGTTTCAATAAAGGAAACGGAATCATCAGAAGAAGCATTATCAATTACATAAATTTTTGCGGGATTTGAATTTTTTACAACAGATGGAAGGAATTGGGCTAAATGATTTTTTCCATTGAAATTCAAAATAGCAATAGCAACTGTTTCCATACTAGTATTGCCTGAATAAGTCGTTGCTATTTCCTCCAAAATGTTCTTGGTTGAATTGATTCGGATTATCTACCGAACCATTGACGGTGTTTCTCTTGGATAAAATTGCTTGCCAACCTTGATTCTTAGTTTCTCCAATTATATCTGAATGAAGCAAACGATAGGTGTTGTTTACTAAATCAGGATTATAGAAAATAAAACGTTTATTACTGAACATTCCAATTTTATTATACTGCCAAATTTCATAGGGATATTCAGAGGGAGATGTTTCTTTTTGAACAAC
>CAIUSK010000533.1 GCA_903901805.1 uncultured Flavobacteriales bacterium | reverse complement strand
TCAAAGTTGATTTACCAACATTGGGACTACCAACTATATTTACAAAACCGGATTTATGATTTTCCATGCGGGTGCAAAGTTACAAATAATCCACCAAGCAGCCTAAATCCATTCAAAAGACTACTGAAATAAAATAAAAACAATTAATCCAAACAATCATGTAAGCACATCGCTGAATCGATGCCTTAATTTTGTTTCATACACAAATGAAAACTAATACAATGACAACATTAACTAAAAGTAAAAGCTTGCTACCGACTTGGACAGGTAGCTTATTTGATAACGGAAGACTTTTAAGTCCTCGCATGCTTGATTTGAATGGCGACTATCTTCCTTGGGATTATGTTGATCGAATTCCTTCTGTGAATATCAACGAAAACGAGAAAGAATTCTCCATTGAAATGGCGGCACCTGGGCTTGAAAAAAAGGACTTTAAAGTCGAAGTAGAAAAAGGAACATTACGTATCCGGTCTGAAAGAGAACTAGAAACAACTGAGGAAGAACCTAATTACTCACGTAAGGAGTACTCCTACAACAGTTTTCAACGATCTTTTGCTTTGCCTGAAAATTGTCATACCGACAAAATCAACGCAAAATACGACAAAGGAATCTTACATGTTTCTATCCCGAAAAAGGAAGTAACCGTTAGTAAGGCTACAAGCGAAATTCCTGTTTTCTAGTTATCAAAGCAACCTGAAAAAGAAACTCCCTGTTCTGAAAAAACGGGGAGTTTTTTTTTGTTTTCAACAATTGAATATGAAATAGTAAAAGACATCACTCCGGTTTCATTTTCAATTAATAATACCTTTGAGATTAGCAAACTTTCAATGTGAATTACATACCATTTAGACTGCTAAAATGTAGTTTTATATTTCTTTTACTAAGCTATAATTTGTGGGCTCAGCACTCTTGCTACCTCGTTGAGGATGACGATCAGTACACCTATGAGATGATACAAGCAGATTTAGATTCCCTTCATAAACTGTTTCCTGAACGTACCCATTTATTTTCCATTGGAACATCTGAATTCGGCTTACCACTTTCCGTATTGCGCATTGGAAATTCAACTCCAAAAAAGAGATCCTTATTATTTGTTGGAAACATTCATGCCCGAGAAGACTACAGCTCCAAGTTTGTAATGAAGTTTCTGAATCTCTATTTACTATCATTCAGTAAAGATTCAATCGTCTACAAAAATGCAACTGACTACCTAAACGAAGTTGATTTATATTTTTTGCCGGTTGCTAATCCAGACGGATTAAAAATCGCTCACGAAAACTGGAAGGGAATTGAACATTTTTTACCTCAAATCAAAGAAATCAAACGATTGGAAACTTTTTATGAATGGAAGGCAAATGGAAAAGGCATTGATTTAAATGATTCTTTTGACGACAGCACACATGCACTAAATCGAAGCTACAATTATTCATCCGTTCCATGTTCCGAAGGATATAAAGGTGCATTTCCAGCCGAACCGATTGAAACAAAAGCAATACAAACATTTGTAAATAACATTAATCCCTTAATGACACTTTCTTTTCACACCAAAGGAGATATTATTTATTGGGCAGATTCTAAAACGCATCATTACTTCAACGGAATAGATAGTTTAATTAACAGTTTGGCACTTCAATCAAGTGGTTTTTCTTTTGTTCCAGTTTCGCCAAACCCAGCAACATATGGAGGTGGACTAGAGAATTATATGCGGTTCAAATTAGGATTACTTGGAAGTTGTGTTGAACTTTCTTTTGGAGATAGTTATAGGAAGCAATTTGCAGACAATCAATTCAATTCGCTGGTTTGGAAAAAAGCGTGGCAAATCCCAATTATTTGTATTGAGCAGGTCATCAAACACGCAGAAGAACTTGAAGGGATTCATCAACGCCACAAGCGCGAAAACTAAGTGTTTCAGGTTAAATTTATATTTTAAGCTAAAAATATTGAGTTTTTAACAACTTTTTCCCTTAATTACTCCTATTCCTGTTAATAACTTAGTTGATAACACGATTTTACTGACCATGAAAGAAGTTTTTTTGCTTGTTAAATTTGTAAAAGTACTTACGTAATAAACCGAATACTATGTTTAATGCCATAATGAAACGAAAACTAACTGATAATCAAGTTGCGAATATTTTCATTAACGCAATTTTCGATTCAGTTGATACTGGCTGGAATGAGATTTCCTCAATGATAAATGAAGATCCAGCTTTTGTTCAGACGCCAAATTTAAACGCAAAAGATAGTGGCGAATTTGGATTAATTATTATTACGGGAAATTTATCCTTTTTAGAAAGCACTTTTGAAGCAGAGCAAGCTACGCGTGTTGAACGAATCATTTTTCAAAAACTCGCTAAAATATATGACATGAATGAATTAGATTTTGAAAATCTAATACGCAAATACCAATCCTTTATTTCAAGGGTAAATCATCCGTCAAAAAACATGATTTATGGGATGTCAAAAGCTGTTTTTCATAAGTATCGTTTGAATGAATTTCAGGATGAATATTTCAAAAGAATGCAAGCACCAAACCCGCTTTTCCTTAAACGAATGGACGAAGTAGTTTCAAATTTTATTTGGAATTGGGATGCGTTTTTTAAGAAATATAAATTGAGCTAGAAACAACTTGTTAATCTAGTACTTGAATTTTAACCTTACTTACTGATCCATTCTCTTGAATAATCTCTAATAAGTACATTCCTGAACGTATATCTTCAATTAAAAACTTGTTACTAGTACTCCTAAGCAGTTGAAAACCAACACCATCCAACTGAACTAATTTTACTGTCACAACGGGGCTTTTCGTATTTTTCACTGTGATAAAATCAATAGCTGGATTAGGGAAAACTGTTATGGTCGAAACCTCTAGATTTGAAACTGCAGCAGTGACGCATTCTCCCTCGTAATAATTAGAAATACCGTGATAGTATATAGCAAGAGATGAATTCTGATAGGTAACAGAATCACATCCGCAAACGGGCTGGTATATATCCGGAATTTGCACACCGATATTAATCAATGAACTATCAATGCAATCTAAAAACACCACCGTATCCGACATGCACAAGGAATTACAAGCATAGGAACTTACATAAAAATAATTGGTGTAGTCAATGCCATCTGAACCAATCATGGAACAACCGGACAACTCAATACATTCATCTCCTATTCGGCACCATCCTAAAATGGAGGCACACGCACCAAAATCAATACCGATTGGGATTTGCAAACACGTATCAGGCTGTTGAATCGAACATGGGCCATCTGAAAATTCTGTAACTCCATAATAATTCACAGCTTCACAAGAATTTCCATAGGTAACTCCATCACACCCGCATACGGGCTGCAGCAAGGCTATGCATTCAATACTTGGGTTAATTAAATTTGAATCAATGCATGGTTGTGCAAACAATAGGGAGCAAGGTAAAAAAAGTAAAATTAGCGCACGTTTAAAATTCATTTTATTACCCTCCTTTTCTTTTTACCTGATATCCCTCTTTTATCAAAATCTCCATGATTTTATCACGAAAATTTCCCTGAATTAAAATTTCATTTTCCTTAACCGTTCCCCCTACTCCACATTTACTTTTCAATAATTTACCCAACTCTTTAAGGTCATCTTCTACACCTACAAATCCTTCAACCAAAGTAACTTCTTTACCAGCTCGTTGTTTTTTATCAATCGAAACATATAATTTCTGAAACTGGGGTGCTGGTGTTTCAATCTCTTCATGAGGATCAGTCTCATAACTAAAATTTGGATTAGTTGAATAGACAACATTCAAACGTTCTTTATTTTTCTTTGACATCTTTAAAACGGATTAACGATTTTTTTCCCACCAACATTCACAAAGATAATCCAGGGTTTCTAGATGACGTTTCGCTTCAAATAAATTTTTTCCCCACGCATACGTTCCATGTTTTCGAATAATAAAACAAGAATGTTCTAATTCGGATTTACGCATTTCTAATTGCTCCGAAAAAAAACGCATTTCTTGGTGATTATCAAAAATTGGGATTTCAATTGTCCCTTCATGAGTTTTTTGACTTGCAAATCCTTTTTGAATTTCAAATCCTTCAAACTGAATTGAATCCAATTGAACAGAAGAAGATAACACGGGATACTTTCCATGGCTGTGCAGGATTACTTGTGTATCCGGAAATAACTGATAAATATCACAATGTATTTGTGTTTCGGCAGAGGGAATCACCTCAGCAAATTCACCAACCGATTGAGCTAGTTGATTGACCGTAATAAAATCATTTTCAGCAACTTGAGCCTTATCAACACCTGAACGAGTAACCCAAATTTGATTATTCTCCCGAAATGAATAATTGGTTGATGTTGCAGGTGACCAACCTTTTTGATTATACAATCGAATAGTTTCAACAAGTTGTTCTTTCATTGAGACAAAGTTAATGGAGATTTTTATAACATAAAAATCACAGTAAAATACTAGAATACCATCGTTCAATTTCAGAAACGCTCACTCCCTTTCTATTTGCCACATCTTCAATTTGCTCTGGTGTGATTTTACCTAAACCAAAATATTTAGCATCAGGATGTGCAAAATACCATCCACTTACCGAAGCCGTTGGCAGCATCGCTAAACTTTCAGTAAGAGAAACACCCGTCAATTCTGTTGCATTTAACAAATCAAACAATCCTATTTTCTCCTGATGATCTGGGCATGCAGGATATCCCGGAGCAGGCCTAATTCCGCGGTATTTTTCCTGAATAATTTCTTCATTTGATAACACTTCGTTTGCAGCATATCCCCAATATTTTAAGCGAACTTCGGCATGCAGGTATTCCGCAAGCGCCTCAGCCAAACGGTCTGCAAGTGCTTTTAGCATGATCGAACTATAATCATCGTGATTTTCCTCAAAACGTTGAATGTGTTCGTCAATACCCATCCCTGATGTTACGACAAATCCGCCTATATAATCAATTATTCCACTTTCCTTGGGCGCAATAAAATCGGATAAAGCAAGATTCGGTTGACCAGCTGTCTTTTTTGTTTGTTGGCGCAATGTTCGTTGAACCCCAATTACTTGGGTTCTATTTATATCTGAATAAATCTCAATATCATCGCCAACTGAATTAGCCGGAAAAAGTCCAATAACTGCTTTTGCTTGAAGCCATTTTTCATCAATTAATTGATTCAGCATTTCTTTTGCATCGGCAAAAAGCTGGGTAGCTTCCTGTCCAACAATTTCATCCGTTAATATCTGAGGATATCTTCCATGTAACTCCCACGTTTGGAAAAAAGGAGTCCAATCAATGTAAGGAACTAAATCGTTAAAGGAAATCGAATCAAGTACTTTCGTTCCTTGAAAATTAGGTGCTTTAATGGTATTCTCAGTAAACTCTAACTTCAACTTATTTTCTTGAGCTTCTTTAAAAGATACCATTTGTTTCGCTCCACGATGTTTTTCATGATGCTCTCTCACTCGCGTATATTCGGTCTTCAAATCAGTTATGAAGGATTCTTTTTTATGCCCCAACAAACTTTCAACAACAGTAACCGAACGAGATGCATCCAAAACGTGTACCGTCTGACCTTTTGTATAATACTGATCAATTTTCACCGCTGTATGCACCTTTGATGTTGTTGCTCCTCCAATCAATAATGGAATTGAAAGATTAGCTCGTTCCATTTCCTTGGCAACGTGAACCATTTCGTCCAAAGAAGGAGTAATCAATCCACTGAGACCAATTACGTCCACATTTTCTCTGATAGCCGTTTCAATAATTTTTTCCGCAGGAACCATTACACCAATGTCGATTACCTCATAATTATTACATCCTAAAACTACACCAACAATATTTTTTCCAATATCATGAACATCGCCTTTCACCGTCGCCATTAGGATTTTACCTGCAAATGAGCTTACACCATCCTTTTCTGCTTCGATATACGGAAGGAGATACGCCACTGCTTTTTTCATTACACGAGCCGATTTCACAACTTGAGGAAGGAACATTTTACCGCTACCAAACAAATCACCAACCGTATTCATTCCATCCATTAATGGGCCTTCTATAACTTGAATTGGTCGTTCAAATAAATGCCTGCATTCCTCTACATCCTCGTTAATAAATTCTACCAACCCTTTTACTAATGAATAACTAAGTCTCTCTTTAACAGGAACATTGCGCCAAGACAAATCTATCTCGCGTTTTTTACCATCTCCTTTTACTGTTTCAGCATATTCTAAAAGTCTTTCCGTTGCATCTGGTTTCCGATTCAGCAAGACATCTTCAACATATTGCAATAATTCCTTATCAATATCTGAATAAACTTCAAGCATTGTTGGGTTAACAAT
>CAIUSK010000532.1 GCA_903901805.1 uncultured Flavobacteriales bacterium | reverse complement strand
TGATTTTCCCAAATCGTTTACTAAGGTTCCTCACCTCGAGTATATTTTCCATAAACAAGTTAGTTGGATTAGTTTTTATTCAAAACGAAACAAAATTGAGAAGTAGAAATAGGATCAATCGATGCGCTATATCCCAAAATAAAATCTAATGAAGATTTACTAGGTTTATTTTTTTTACTTTTTAAATTAATCGATTTGGTTCGGGTTGTGTAATTTTTTATCATAGGCAGTTTTGAATTGAACGTCAAAAAAACAGAATTATTTTAGGTAGAATAGAAAAAGCCGGATTTTATTCCGGCTTTTTCTATTTAAATAAACAATGACTTTAAGGCTTTTAGGCCATGGTACTCGGTGTTCCAAAATTCATTGGGGGCATATTATTCGAATTCTTTTCGTTGATTCGTCCAATATTCTCCTCGTATTTTTCAATGTTTTCAGCTAATGCTTGAAGAAATCGCTTCGCATTTTCAGGGGTCATGATTACCCTTGATCGTACTTTACCTTTGGGCATTCCTGGCATAATCTGAATGAAATCACAAACAATTTCTGCAGGTGAATGGGTAATAATAGCTAGATTCGAATAAACTCCTAAAGCAATTTCTTCAGAAAGTTCGATATTCATTTGATTTTCTTGATTTTCCATACTTTTAATTTTTAATGTTCCAATGCTGCTAAATATCTTTCTGCATCTAACGCTGCCATACATCCTGTTCCAGCTGCAGTAATCGCTTGTCTATATGTTTTATCTGCTGCATCGCCAGCTACAAAAACTCCGGGTACATTTGTTTTTGATGTCCCTGGTTGGGCATACGTAATGTAACCTGTTTCATCCAAATCAATAAATCCTTTAAAAATATCAGTGTTAGGTGTATGTCCAATTGCCACGAAAAATCCAGTACACGGAATTATGGCAGTTTCACCAGTTGAGCTATTTTTTACAAGTGCTCCAGTTACGCCGTTTCCATCACCAAGAACTTCTTCTGTTGATGTATTGTAAAGAATGGTAATGTTTTCTGTTTTCTTTACTCGGTCTGCCATAATTTTGGATGCTCGAAAATCATCTTTTCGAACTAGCATTGTTACTTTGGTACAAAGCTTTGATAAATAATGAGCTTCCTCACAAGCAGAATCACCTGCTCCAACAATTACAACTTCTTGTCCGCGGTAAAAGTACCCATCACAAACCGCACAAGCAGAAACACCACCGCCATTTAAAAGGTATCTTTGTTCACTTTCTAAACCAAGGTATTTCGCCGAAGCACCTGTTGATATGATAACCGTTTCCGCATGTATTTCATGTCCTTCTTCAGTCCAACATTTATGAATTGGACCTGAGAAATCAACTTTGTTTATAAAGCCAAAACGAACATCGGTATCGAATCGTTTCGCTTGTGTTTCTAATTCAACCATCATTTCAGGGCCACTAATTCCTTGTGGATATCCTGGAAAATTCTCAACTTCATTTGTTGTTGTTAATTGACCTCCTGGTTGCATTCCCTGATATAAAACGGGATTCATGTCAGCTCGGGCAGCGTAAATTGCAGCAGTAAAACCTGCAGGACCTGAACCGATTATTAAGCATTTGATTTTTTCTGGTGTATTCATCTTATATGATTTTGAAGGACAAAAATAACGATTTAGATTCACTTGAATTCCACCAAAGTAACATTCAAATAAATTAAATGTTGTATTAATTTGCCATTTTATAATGAAGACCGATTCCTAAAACTGATTTAAACTGAGTGCGAGGACCTAAATTCCCATTTGAGTCCTTGATTTTAATGTCATCATCATAGATCAAATTGAATTGAGTGGAAGCCGAAAATAATTTGTTTACTTTAAACAGAATGATTAATTCAGCGTTAATATCGATATTTTCAGGGCTGTCTGTGTAGTTACTGAATAATTCTAGTTTAGATTTTAAATCAATATTTTTCATCAACGCCTTGTTCCATTTCAGTTTAATATAGGCTCCATATTCCTCCCGGAAATTTTTGCCTGGTGATACGATATTGCCTAATGAATCTTTACTTGCTTTTTCTACACCAAATGATCCAATGTTTGCTAAAGATTGATCCATAACCACTGTTCCCTTGAAAGCAAAAGGCGAAGCGAATATAGAAAAATTCTCATTCTTTATATAATCTAAACCAAATGCAATATTGATATATCCTGGGGCTAAAAAAGTGGAAACTTTTACAGAATCATTAGGTAGATTAAAACCAGCTAAAAATTGTGTCTTAAATCCCGTGTTCAACGAAAAAAAAAGGTTCTTTGAGAATTTTTGACCGTAGATACTACTAAAGTCAATTCGATCATCTGTTTTTTGCAACGAATTACCAACTAAATTGTCAAAATATTTAATTCCTCCCAAGGCAATAAGTAAGTCGGTAGACCATTTCGAATCTCCCTTTGAATAATAATTTCCTGTACTTATAGTTCCAATTAATGATAAATTATTTCTTCCTCCAGTATTCCAATTTACAAAAGTAGATTGTGTACCGTTTAATTGATAGATCATTTTAAATTTCCAAGGTTTTTCAATGATTAAAGAGTCCTTTTTAACAGGAAGCGTGTCATTAGCAAAAACAGAAAAATAGTTAAATACAAAAAATAACAATTGAAATACAAAGGAAGATATTGCTGGTATGTTAATTTTGTTTCTCAATAAAGCAAAGATAATTCATGAAAAAGTTCCACAATCTACTCCATCTATCTGTTTTCATAATTTTTGTCAACAATTCCGCTTTTTTACAAAAAGTGGACTATTCGGTTTCAAGTAATTGGGCAATACAACCAAATCAAAAAGACTCACCTATTTCTGAGTTTATTTCCGATTCTTCCTGGATAGGAACAGCAGATGTTTTTTATGTTTATCCCACTCTTTTTTTAGATAAATCAGACACGGCTTGGAATATTTCCATCGATAATGAGATTCAGCGGAAAAATATTTTGGAGAAAGCCGTTAAATTTCAGGCCTCGGCTTGGGCGGAAAGTGGCAGAATGTTTGTACCATTTTATCGACAAGCCCATATTCGTTCTTACAGTAATTTAAAAAATGGTGGCACTGAAGCACTTCTATTGGCTTATTCTGATGTAAAAAATGCTTTTTTGTATTATCTCGAAAATTACAATAATGGCAGACCAATTATTTTAGCAGGTCATAGTCAAGGTTCCACACACTTATCGCTTTTATTGAAGGATTTTTTTGATGGTACGCCTTTGAAGAAGCAATTAGTAGCGGCCTATATTCCTGGAATTGGTATTGATAAAAGCAATTTTAAAGACCTTAAATTAATGGAGAAAGCAGATGAAATTAATGGATTTGTAACTTGGAATACGTTTAAGAAAAAAGTCAATAAGGAAAAATTTGATCTTTGGTATCGGGGAAAACTGGTTGTTAATCCTGTTACTTGGGACCTGAGTGCTCGTGTGTCAAGAGAATTTCATAAAGGGTTTTTATTTTGGAATGGTAAAATGTACAAAAAGAGTTTTTCAACCAATTTAATAGATGGTGCTATATGGATAACAACCCCTCATTTTCCCTTTAGGACAATGGCATTCGCTATGAGTGATTATCATTTAGGAGACGTGAATTTGTTTTGGGAAGACATTCGTTTAAACTCAAAAATCCGTCTTCAGAAATGGAGTAATACTCTCGGTAAGAATTAATATCGAATTACAAAATGTTGTTTTTTCTGTTGCTTTCTCGGGATTATTATTCCAACACGAAATAAATCGATTGTGACATGAAATTTTTCAGACTGAATCAGTTGTTTCCACGCTTCAAACATCGATGAACTCCATCTGATATCATCAAGAATATACATCGTTTCATTGTGGGAATTTTTTTCTAGTTGCTCGATATAACGTTGAAGTGCAGCACCGTCATGATGACCATCGACAAAGATGAGATCGAATTTTTCTATATTTTGATCATTTAAATAGTCTTGAAATGTTGAATTCACGCTGTTAATCGATAAATTAAACGATTCAAAATGTTTTAAAGCCTGCCTCCAAGTTTCATTACAGGCCTCAATGGTAGTTATCTTTGAACTAGGATTTCCTTTCTGTAAATGAAGGGTCCCAATACCTAAAGATGTCCCAAATTCCAATATTGTTTTGGGTTTGTAATAATTAGCAATGCGATACAATAGATCAGCATATTTACCTTTTGAAGAGCTTGTTTTGAATAAGGAGCTAATTTTTCGAAATTTATTAAGTTTTTTTGAACCTGCTCCAAAATCTTGGACCGTAATAATTTCTTTGGATTGCTTGATTACTGAAAATAAATTAGCCCGTTCAATTAAAAAATCCTCTTTCAGTTTAGTTTTTAAACATTTATCAATAAAATCATATACAAAAGGGGAATG
>CAIUSK010000531.1 GCA_903901805.1 uncultured Flavobacteriales bacterium | reverse complement strand
GTCATGGAAAGAGCAATTTGTTTCGCAGAATTTAAGGCACAAAAACGGGTTAAAAATTGAGTGTTTACAACTGATTCATCAGGAATGATATAATTCAACCGATGAAGATTTTTTCTGTATGCTACACTTTGGAGAAAATCGAGATTAATAACCGTTATGTCCGTATTCTTTTTAAATTTCAGCTGGTTATATAAAGTTGCGTAAGTGTCCTCGAAAGAATGAGTGATTAGCGTACTATTTTCAGGTGCGGACAATAATAAATCCGAGCCATATTCGATATACTCCGAACTTAGAACACCACTTTCAACCTGATCTTCCAAATAACCTAGTAAATCCAATGAATCCGATTCGATGAGCGCAACGGCACTCAACTGCTTTAAAACGCGAGTATCATTCGGACTTATTTGTTTTGCTTTTTGTAAGTGATACTTTCGTTCTACATTGTAATTGCCTACAATAAACGTATTTAAATGATAATCAAACGATGTAGAATCTTGATTTTCAAGCCCTTTCACCAACATATCTAGTTGCAATTGTTGCTGAGCGGTGGGGCTTCTTTGAGTTGACTGACTGCGACTGGCTAACTGCACTTGACTTAACTGAGTCACGGTTAATGAGGTGACTTCATCCTCTGAAAGCTCCAATTTCTTTCTCACAACATCTGGACTATTACTTTTCTTCTTTGTTGCCTTATTTTTAATCGAAATAGTCTTAACTTCCTTCAATTCAACATCTTGATCCTCAACAACAGTCGATTGAACAGTATCCAAATGATTGAATATTGGTTGATTAGAGATCGAATTAAAATTATTTCTTGTATTTATTTCAATTGATTCTGGAGCTGAATTATTCATAATAGCACTCCCTTTCTCACCTTGAGAAAAGCATACCCCACCGAAAAAAATACTAAAATAAAGGATGAAAAAATGTCTCATAACAATTGCTTTTGCCTACAGCATACAATCAACATCTCAAAACGTTCAAATCCGCATTGAAATTTAAAATTAAAGAAATTAAACTTCAATTTCTGGAGCAAAAAGAAATTTATTGGGAGAAACCAAATTGGTTTTAACGGCATACATAACGATCCCGGCAGTATTTCTAACCCCTAATTTGGCCATGATATTTTTTCGGTGCGTATTCACCGTATGATTACTCAGGAAAAGAAAATCGGCAATTTGAGTATTTGTATTTCCTTCAGCAATTAATTTTATTATTTCATTTTCTCGTTCAGATAGAATAACTGCCTCACAGGTAAACGAATCAAAATCTAAATCATTTACATCAATAGCCGCCTTGCGAATGGTTTCTAAAATTTGCCCACAGAAAAATTTATTTCCACGATTAGTTTCTTCAACAGAATTGATTATTTCCGATAATTCACAATCCTTTTTTACATAAGAGGTAATTCCTGAACGGAGAGCATCAACCAACGTTTGAGCGGACTGATCAGGCGTTAGTGCAACAAATTTGACATTTTTATTACTATTTAACACCTTTGGAATAATGCCAATATCAAAACCAGGCGCACTAAAATCAATTAAAACAATTGCCTCTCCAAAATTCAATATGATTTCTTGTAATTCCTTGTTATTTCGTGCTTCACCGATAACTTTCCAATCTGTTTTTGAACCAATAATTGCCCTCAACCCTATTCGGATTAACTCGTTACTATCAGCTAAAATTAAACGCATTACTGTATTGTGTGGTTTGAAGCAAAAGTAATTAATCGAAAATTGAAAGCCCTACTAATTTCAAAAAATTATCCACAATTATTGATTTCTTCACTATTTATTGAGTTAAAAATAATACTAATTAATGACCATATTTGCAATACAATGGTTAGTTTTGTAAAAAATATTTTATGAAAAAATTATACCTTGCTTGTGTTTTATTTCTGACTTTTTCGGTTGTTCATGCTCAAATAGTGGAAACATTTTCATACTCAGGCGCCTTGAACGCAAACGGGTGGACAACCCACAGCGGAGCCATACCAGGTCAGATTCAAACAGTAAATACTGCTTCAGAATGCGGCAATAGTCTTTATTACACTGGTCTGGAGGCGTC
>CAIUSK010000530.1 GCA_903901805.1 uncultured Flavobacteriales bacterium | reverse complement strand
TTACGAACGGAATAATTGCCCAAACGGTTTATTTTGAAAGCGATGTTGATGTAATAAACTATATGGACGGAAAAGAATTTTATGATTCAAATAGCGGATTGAATGTTGAATATGGTTACATTTCATCGTACAATACATACGGTATTAAAGTAACGAATAAAAATGATGCGATTTTTTACTTCATAAATGTCGGTATAGACACTTATGGTAGCTCTGCTGATTTATTTGGTATGAGCCCTACCACAGGGGATAACTTTGGGTTTCGATTATTTAGAGGGAAGTTGGTAGTCGGTTATGATGAACCAGAAGAGGCAACATTTTATCTAAAGGAATAAAATCAACATCCTTTTCATTACTTATTTGCTGAAGCTTTAATTTCCTGAAAAATATCTTCTGTTTTTACTTCAAAAGAAGTGTAAGAATCTCAACAAAACTCGTTTAAATTTTTAAAAAATAAACCAATGTGCTATTCCGATCCCTTACATATTCCTCCTATACTGTCCCCCTACCTGAAATAAAGCGTTTGTAATTTGTCCCAGAGAAGCGTGTTTGCACGTTTCCATCAATTCTTCAAACATGTTGCGGTTGTTTATAGCTGCATCTTGTACTTTTCTAATCCCTTCTTCTGCATGATTTCCTTTTGTAGCATGTAATTGACCCAACATGTTAATTTGATATTGTTTTTCCTCTTCGGTTGCACGAATTACTTCTTTCGGTAATACGGTAGGCGATCCTTTTGAACTCAAGAAGGTATTCACTCCAATAATTGGGAATTCACCCGTGTGTTTCAAGGTTTCATAATACAAGGATTCCTCCTGAATTTTTGAGCGTTGATACATCGTTTCCATAGCTCCTAAAACACCCCCACGCTCTGTAATTCGATCAAACTCAATCAATACAGCTTCTTCAACCAACTCGGTTAAATCTTCAATAATAAATGCGCCTTGCAATGGATTTTCATTTTTCGCTAAACCTAGTTCCCGATTGATAATTAACTGAATTGCCATCGCTCTGCGCACTGATTCTTCCGTTGGTGTGGTGATTGCCTCATCATAGGCATTAGTATGTAATGAATTGCAGTTATCGTAAATCGCATATAATGCTTGAAGCGTAGTTCGGATATCGTTGAAATCAATTTCTTGCGCATGCAACGAACGTCCGGAAGTTTGAATGTGGTATTTCAACATTTGTGCCCGTGCATTTGCACCATATTTTTTAGCTAAGGCTTTCGCCCAAATTCTTCTGGCAACACGACCAATCACCGCATATTCAGGATCAATTCCATTGGAGAAAAAGAATGATAAATTTGGTCCAAAATCATTTATGTCCATTCCTCGGCTTAAATAGTATTCAACATACGTGAATCCATTTGCTAATGTGAATGCCAATTGGGTAATAGGATTTGCACCAGCTTCGGCAATGTGATATCCCGAAATAGATACAGAATAGAAATTTCTTACACCGTTGTTGATGAAGTATTGTTGTACATCTCCCATTAATCGCAAAGCAAATTCTGTGGAAAAAATACACGTATTTTGTGCTTGATCTTCTTTTAATATATCTGCTTGTACCGTTCCACGAACTTGCGTTAATGTTTCTGCTTTGATTTTTGAATAAACATCAGCTGGTAATACTTGATCTCCCGTAACGCCCAATAACATCAATCCTAATCCATCATTCCCTTCAGGTAATCCACCTTGATAACGTGGTCTTTCCGTTCCTTTTTCTTTGTAAATGGCTGCTATCTTCACCTCAATCTCAGCTTCTAAGCCATTTGCTTTGATGTACTTTTCACAATTTTGATCAATGGCCGCATTCATGAAAAAACCTAATAGCATGGGTGCCGGACCATTGATTGTCATGGAAACCGAAGTTGCAGGATGACTTAAATCAAATCCAGAATAGAGTTTTTTCGCATCATCTAAACAGCAAATGGAAACACCTGAATTTCCAATTTTACCATAAATATCCGGTCGTACATCTGGGTCGTTTCCGTACAAAGTTACTGAGTCAAATGCTGTTGAAAGTCGTTTTGCAGGCATTCCCAAACTCACATAATGGAACCGTTTGTTGGTCCGTTCTGGTCCGCCCTCACCAGCAAACATACGCGTTGGATCTTCTCCTTCACGCTTAAAAGGAAACAATCCTGCTGTGTATGGAAATTCTCCCGGATAATTTTCTTGAAGTACCCAACGCAAGATATCTCCCCAACTTGAATAATTTGGAGAGGCAACTTTTGGTATTTGCGAATGAGAAAGTGATTCTGTATGTGTTTTAATACTCAAGACTTTCTCACGTACTTTGAATTGATATTCAGGATTCTTAAAGGTTTGTTTTTTTTCGTCCCAATTTTGAATTATTGCCCAATTTTTCGGGTCAAAATTCAATTTTTCTTCCTCAAATGCTTCGTGTAATCCTTTCACAAGCCTGTCTTTGTCTTCCAGTTTTGAAGAAGATAAGGTTTGAGCAGATATGTGTAATCCATACAATTTTTCTGCAACATCCACTTGTTGATTCACCCATTTATCATAGGAACTATTGTTTTCAGAAATTTCAGATAAATAACGTGTTCTATCCGGTGGAATGACGAAGATCTTTTCTGACATTTCACGGGTAATCTCAAACGTAGAATTCAGTGGGGCACTTGTTTTTTCTACCACCTTATCCATGATCACTTTGTAAAGTGAATTCATTCCAGGG
>CAIUSK010000529.1 GCA_903901805.1 uncultured Flavobacteriales bacterium | reverse complement strand
TCTGCAAAGCCAAATTCATGGAGGTGAATGCAACGTCTTGGTTTACATCCTGAAATATTTGTTGGAGACGCTCAATTTGCTTTGGTTGATTAGAGAAAATTAGGTTCGTATTTCCTGATTTGCTACGTTCCATAAAATCCGTTGCAAGTAGATCAAAATTCTTATTGAAGCTAGGTTGCGGTAAAAAATCAAACGAAATACTGCCAGTAGGTTTAAAATAGGTTTGTGCACCCCATTCTACCAACCGAAATTGGTTAATTTCTTTGTTTGCTTCAGTAGGATGGAGGTATAAATCGGATGGAATAGCATGTTTGACAGTTGTGTTTAAGTTGCTGTGAATTTTCACTGCTTTTTCGTACTCATGTTGTAAAACATCACCCACTTGTTCGACATGGCTAAACCATAAAACCGCTTCATTTCCGATGAATTCTAAAAAAGAAGCAACTCCTTCCTGAATCATAGAACCTTGAATATTTGGTACGATAAAGAAATAGTCGTGTTTTTTTTCTGAAAGTTGTGTAGCAGGGTCAAAGGTGCGAATAGAATCTACCTCGTCTCCAAAAAACTCAATCCTGAAGGGAAAATCATTGGCGTAGGAGAAAACATCCACGATTCCACCACGAATAGAGAATTGACCGGGTTCATACACAAAATCAACTCGATCAAATTGGTATTCAAGTAATAATTCATTCAGGAAATCTATGGAATAGGTGCTTCCGTTTTGAATTTTAAGGGTGTTTTCAATCAGTTTCTTTTTTGTTGGAATTTTTTCAAACAGCGCCTGCGGGTAAGTTATAATCCATGTATTTGCTCCTTGACTAATCCGTTCTAGTGCTTCTGCACGCGCCACCACGTTTGCGTTATCTGTATCTTCATACTGGTATGGAACTCGATAAGATGCTGGATAAAATAAAATGCGTTTGTTTTCGGGAAATAATCCTTCGAGGTCATTTAAAAAATAGGCCGCCTCTTCTTTATCGGAAAGGATAAAAATATGATTTCCCGGAACCTGGTCGGCCACTGCAGCGGCACAAATGCTTCTGGATGAACCAACCATTCCTTTCCAATGTATGCGCGCTTGTTTGTCTGCCAAGGCCTGAGCAGTTTTTTCAATCCGAGTATTTTCTCGAAATAAAGAAAGGAATTTTTTGGTCTCCATGAATCGGTTGCGAAAATACCCAAAAAAAGTAGAAAGGAAGGAGCTCAAGCTGGAAAACAAGTCTACTTTTCATGAATCTAATTTTTGTTTGCTTATTTTTGATCCAATGACAAAACAAGCAATTTTACAATTATCCTTAGAAAAGGTAAATCACCGTATGAAGGAGTTGGAGATCCTATTGGATGAATTGCATGTATCGATGGAGGACGAAACCAAAAGCTCTGCAGGAGACAAACATGAAACGGCACGTGCCATGGTTCAATTGGAACAAGAAAAACTCAGCAAACAATTGCATGAATTTGTTCAAATGAGAGGGATTTTAACTCAAATTAATCCGACATGGAAGCATATCCAAGTGGGTATGGGTAGTTTAGTCGAAACATCGGAGGGATGGTATTTTCTTTCGGTTGGGTTGGGACAACTTTCAGTCGATGATAAACCCGTTTTTGCATTAAATCCACAAGCTCCTATTGGGCAACAATTGAAGGGGAAAAAAGTGGGTGATGAGGTTGCGTTTGGTGGGAGGAAGTTGATTATTTTATCTATTTTTTAAAACGAAATTAAACATAATTTTTCCCATCAAAGTAATGATAATAATTTATCGTAACTTAGTAAAAATTAAAACAAATAGTAAAAAATGAAAAAAGTAAATGTAATTGCTATTTTGTTTTTCAGCTCCTTTGGCGCTTGGGGGCAAGAATTTCTTATTGAAACTCCGGAAATGCTTGTATTATACGAAGGTATTCCAATAGAATTAAAATCATGGGCAACCGGAGATTATAAAAAAGTTAATATGAGTGTCCCTTCACCATATATCGCACCCGAAGGATCGGCAGGTAAAGAAATTGCGGTTAGTTTAACTGGAATTGATAAAAAGGGTATAGCCGTATCGTTAGGCACTAAAATGTTTCTTGTAAAAAAAGCTCCAAAGCCAGAATTAGTTTGGAGTGGTGTCGAGGATGGTGGAAGGGCCAACAAGAGTAGTAGCGCTCTCGCTTGTCGCTATGGGAATAATGTCCCTTTCAGTCCTTCCAAAGGGAAATTTGAAATCTTAAGCTACTCGATTACAGTTGATGGCCTAAAAGGGTCAATGGATGGTGTTGGATCTCTAATCAGCGCTTCTCATTTGAGCGCATTAAAGGCTGTTGAAGGAACTGGCTGGATAACAGTTAATGTAAAATATACAGGTTCAGGGAATGGTATTTTAAGTAGTCGTTTTCAATTATAAATTCGGAAATATGAAAAAATTAATTTTAGCTGGGCAATTTTTCTTGGCGACCTTTGTATTTAGTCAAGAATACAACAGTAAATCCGCCATTATTGAAACAACAGAGATGCAGGTTTTTTATGAGGGTATTCCGATTTTACTTAATGTTGAAGCTTTTGGAGAATACAAAGACCTTCAATTAAATATTCCAAATCCATATACAGCTGCCCCTGGAACTGCAGGTTCAGTTGTTGAAGTTACCTGTACAGCAATAAATAAAAAAGGTAAAAGAGTAAATTTAGAAGGGTCTCGGAAATTTTATGTCAAAAGAGCACCAAAACCCGAACTATTTTGGGGAGGCTTGTCAGATGGGACAGTAGATAGCGTACTTTCACAAACGTTATCAGTAGGATATGGATCAAATGTACCGTTTGGAAAAGGGAAAGATAATTTTACCGTTGAAAGTTATTCGATTGTTGTTTCTGGTATTAAAGGCTCTTTGGATGGAACTGGAAGTGAAATCTCGGAATTACATTTAAAAGCGTTGAAGTCTATCTCGAAAAAAAACAAAGCTTCAATACAAGTAAGGTACTCAGGTAACTCTTCTGGTCTCGTTACGGCAATGTTTGAATTGTAGCTCATGTATAATAGATGCTGCTTTCATTGTTAAATCATCTTCTAATCCTGCGTATAAACGCGTAGTCATTTCTATTTTGTTTTACGTAAAATGAAATAGAAGTCTTTCCTATTTTGTAACCGACCGTTTTTCCTGCCTAGTTTTGTCCCATCAAATAAAAACAAGGAATTATGAAAACGTTACATGGAAGGATTTTGGGATTGGCTTTTTTAGCATTTTTATTTTTAACAAGCACAAATACAATCGCTCAAGCTACAAATTTTGTAGGTAATTGGGAATCTGCAACTCCTGTCGTGATTATGAATAACTCAGTGATGCGCATAAAGATATTGGCTACATCCAATCCAAATGTACTAATCATTATTAATAGGGATAATCCAACCAAGAAAATCATTGCGAAATATGAGCCGACAAATGGACGTATTTCAGCTACTGTAAAAAACACGCCAATTTACTTTGTTTACGTGCCTGCCACGGATGGTTTGGAGTGCTATAAAACAAGCACGCAGGCGCTCATTTGCAACTTGGTTCGGAATTAATCAACCCCCTTATTTTACCCACATGAGTTTTTCGCGCTCCACTTTTAAGCGCATGAACCCAAAGGTTACTGTTATCAAGTGACGGTTAATTTCTTCTACCGTTCCGTTTTGTTTGGTTTCTATCATTTTGACGGTTGAACCTACCACAATTTTGTCTCGTTGATAAGTGTCCACTTGTGGAATTGGTTTTTTTACTTTTTTAATTGGTTGAGTGGCTGCACTCATTAGCTCTAATTTCCGTTTAGACTCTTCGATCTTTGATTTTTCTACTAATAAATATTTTCGTACATCCTCAAACAACTGTTTATTGGGGTCTTTTTTACGGGTGATGGTCACATACCGATCGATAAAGGTTTTCATCTTCTTGCCGGAATTCAAAAAGACATTATTGCGCTCAATGAAATCTTGTTGGGTTTTTAGTCGCTCCTCAAATTTATCTTTTTTCTCCAAGAATACTTGTTCTGCTTCTTGGGCATTCTTCTTGGCTTTCTCATGTTCATGATTCATCCGTTGTAAACGCATTTTCTCCTTATTCAATTCACTCAGCAGTTTATCCATGTTAATCCGCTCTCCATCTAATTTGCCTTTCGCTTTTTCTATCAAGTCTAATGAAATACCATTCATTTGGGCTACTTCAAACGTAAATGAACTTCCCGGCTGACCCATCGAAAAACGATAAAGCGGAGCTAAGTTTGCCGTATTGAAGAGCATACATCCGTTTACGGCATTCACCAAGCGATCTGCCAATAGTTTTATGGTTGCATAATGGGTGGTTATTACAGCGTACGATTTTTTTTGGTACAATTCTTCAAAAAACACTTCTGCCAGAGCACCTCCCAATTCAGGATCAGAACCGGTACCAAATTCGTCCAATAACAATAAGGTTCGTTTATTGGCAACTAGTAAGAAATGTTTCATTCTTTTTAGTCGGTAGGAATAGGTGCTAAGTTCATTTTCAATGGATTGGTTGTCGCCAATATCCGTTAATATTTGTTGAAAAAAGCACAATTTACTGTTCTCATGCACCGGAATTAATAAACCCGATTGAAGCATGATTTGTAATAGTCCAATGGTTTTGAGTGTAATTGATTTTCCTCCGGCATTAGGACCTGAAATCACTAGCATGCGGTTATTGGCATCCAGTGTGAGCGTTTGTGGCAAAGTTGTTTTTCCGTTCGCTTTATTATTTCTCCATAGAATTGGATGGAAAGCATCAATTAATTCAATGCGTGTAGAGCGCACAATTCCCGGCAAATTTGCTTGAAGTTCAATCGCTAATTTGGTTTTGGCGTGTATAAAATCCAACTCAACAAGCAAGGTTTGATATGCTTCTATAAGTGGCAAATGGTGTGCGATTTCACGCGTTAGATCTTGTAATATTCTAAAAATTTCTTTCCGCTCATCATCCAACAACAATTCCAATTCGTTGTTTAACGGAACATTAATGGCGGGTTCAATAAAGGTCAAACTTCCTGTTTTGGAAGAGCCAACAACTGCGCCGCCAATTTTTCGTTTATGGGTAGATTGAACCGTCAATACACGTCGTTCGTTCACAAAAGCTTCTTTGGTTTCACCCAAAAAACCTTCTTTTAAAAATTTACGCAGTTCTTTTTCAAAATTCTTATTGATTTGATTGCGAATCCTGTTAATTTTTTGTCGTATCGTCGCTAGTTCTGGTGAAGCATCATCCTTAATATTACCTCTTCTATCAAAGATTTTTTCAATAGATTCAATCAGTTCGCGTGTAAAATAAACGGATTTTAATAGCTTGAACAAATAGGGATAATCTTGGCTTCTTTTATCAAAAAACACAAGAATACTATTTACTAATTCCGAGGCGTGTGTAATGCGCACAAACCCTTCTTGGGGCAATACCGCATTACTAACGGGGAGTAATTTTAGTTCGGTTTGCAATTCTTCGAAATCTAGGGCGGGAAAAGATTCACCGATGGTTCGAATTTGCTTGAATTCGTTCAGGCGCATCAATTCAATTTCAATGGCATCAAAGTCATTTGAAGGGGCGAGGTTTTCCAGTCGATTTTTGGCACTTGACCCAATGGCAAAATTTATTAACCAATTTCTAATTTCTTGAAATTCTAAATCGTGCACTGTTTGTTGATCAAAACCACTCATTCTGTAAAAATAACATTTAGAAGACTGAACAATTGAAAACAGAAAGAGTTTTTTTCCTTAGAAAAAGTGTCTCGAGCTCGTGTTCTGTTATAGGGTAATGGTTTTTACTTTAATAATTGCAGTAAAAAGTGAACCAATTAATGCCCAAGTATATTTCTTTATTCGACCTGATCTTTAAGTCAATTCAACAGAATTGGAATTTTTAAATTACGTATCGTTATTTTTTCAGCAACAAGTATTAAATAGGAGTAACTTGGTGTACCAAAAACAATTCAAGGTGAAATTTTACTCTATATTTTGAAAAGAATATGGACTTTTATCTTATTAATGTCAAGAATCCATGTCCATCAAATTCTTCTCCATTGATTGCTTTAGCCTTGTATTTATAAAAATAGGTGCCATCTGTGGCATTTTTGCCATCATTTGTTTTACCGTTCCACCCTCCATTCAAGTCTTCGATTATTGCCATCACATTACCCCATCGATTGAGGATTATTAACTCGATTGTTTCCATGTTTTTTGTTTGCACCATCCACGTTTCGTTTGCACCATCTGCGTTTGGAGTAAATACATTGGGCACAAATAACCAAGGGTTTGCTGTTGCAGTAATAATAGCAGATGTTGAATCTGAACAAATTCCATTACTGGCAGTTAGCCAAACTGTATAAACGCCAAATGTACTATAAACGCTATTTTGGTCGCTCAAATCAACTGCATTGGCTCCAAGATTATTTCCGAAATCCCAGGTATAATTGTTGGCATTCGTACTCAAGTTCGTAAAAGTTACATTTAATGGAATCTCACCACTTTGCGGACTCGCAGTGAATTGTGCAATAGGAACAGGTAATCCGGTGATGAATACTGTTGCGGTTCCAGAGCATCCGTTTGCATCGGTTCCTGTAACGGTATATGTCAATGTTCCATTTACAGTAAACGATTGTCCATCAACAATACCATTATCCCAAACATAATTTCCACCAAATCCAGCTCCACTTCCTGTTAAATTGACTTGTTGACCAATACAAACCGTTTGAGGATTACCAGCACTAATGATAGGGTTATTATTCACAGTAATAGTAACCGAATCAGTTGTAATACATCCATTCGCGCTAGTACCAGTTACATAATAAACAGTTGTTTGATTAGGACTAATAGAAACTCCATCGATAACTCCTCCAGACCATGTATTATTGGGCGTGCCACTTGCAGTTAGGGTAACTTGCTCTCCTTGGCATATTGAAATATTGGGTCCTGCCTCTACAGGAATATTGGGATTTACAGTAACTGTTGCTGCGGATGGAGTACTTGTGCATCCATTTAATGTATATGAAACAGAATAGTTTATTGTGGCAGCTGGCGATACGGTGATTTGATTCGTTGTTTCACCATTCGGTTGCCAAGAATAGGTTCCTCCCGTTACGGAAACTGTTGTGGTTAAGGTTGTTGACTGTCCAACACAAATAGAAGGGTTTTCATTGATTGTGATCGTTGGAATTGGGTTTACTGTCACACTAATAACTCCATTTGTCGCGCATTGACCAGTTGTTGGTGTGAATGTATAAGATGTTGTTGCAGTATTATTAACAACGGGCGACCAGGTGCCCGTAATTCCTTCATTGGATACTGTGGGAAGCGTAATGTTATCTCCTTGGCAGAATGGTCCAATTGCGGGAAAGGTAGGAGTTGCTGGAGGACCTACACTAACTGTCATTGTTTGATTAACAGTACATTGACCTAAAGAAGGAGTAAATGTATAATTGGTTGTTGTCAAATTATTAATCGCAGGAGACCATGTACCCGTTATTGAATTATTTGAAGTAGTTGGTAGTGAAAATGAACCTCCGACACAAATAGGCGCAACTTGGGTAAATGCTGGTGTTATTAAAGGGTTCACCGTTACAGTCATTGTTTGATTGCCTGCACATTGCCCTGAATTGGAGACAAAGGTATACGTGCTATTCCCCGTTATACTTGTGTTGATTCCTGGAGGCCCCCAAACACCTGTAATTCCTTCGAGTGAAGTACCTGTTATAGGTGGGGCAGGACTCCCTTGACAAAACGGACCAACTTGTGAAAATGTTGGAGTTATTTGTGGTTCAACAGTAACGGTCATCGTAGTTGCCGTGGCGCATTGACCTGCTGTTGGTGTAAAATTATGCACAATATTACCTGTAACTGAGGTAGATACCATTGCTGGATTCCACGTTCCGGTTATTCCTTCAATTGAAGTTTGTGGGAGAATTACTTGTATTATTATATCATTCTGACAATAGGGCCCCCATTGATTGAACGTTGGTGTTGTGGGCTGATTTACTGTAACCGTCATTGTTTGAGAATTCGTACATTGCCCCGCTGTTGGTGTAAAAGTATAGCTAGTTGTTGCAGTATTATTAATGGCAGGAGACCATGTTCCAGTTATACTATTGGTTGAAGAAGTTGGTAAAGTAAACGAACCGCCCGAACATATTGGAGCTACCTGATTAAAAATAGGAGTAGTTGGAGTATTCACTGTAACTGTCATCGATGTTGTAGTTGCACATAGACCTGTTGTCGGGGTAAAAGTATAGTTCGTTGTTGCCGCATTGTCAATTGAAGGAGACCAAGTTCCGGAAATGTTATTGGTTGAAGTAGTCGGTAAAGTAAATGAACCGCCTGTACAAATTGGAGCTACTTGAGTGAAAACAGGAGTTAATGGAGTATTTACAGTAACCGTCATCGTTGTTGTTGTGGCACATAGCCCTGAAGTTGGAGTAAAAGTATAGTTCGTTGTTGCAGTATTATTGATAGCAGGAGACCACGTCCCAGTTATATTATTTGTGGATGTATTAGCTAAGGTAAAGGATTCGCCTGTACAGATCGGTGGAACTTGATTAAAGGTAGGAGTTGTTGTAGCACCGCTCGTTCCTACTATTATAGTTTGTGTAATTGGAGGTGTACATGCTCCTGCATCATCTACAATAACTGTGTAAGTGCCTGGCGCTAATCCTGTGGCTGTAGCTGTAGTTTGAACGGGTGTTGTATTCCATGAATAGGTATACGGGGGGAATCCAGCGCTAACTGTTGCTGTTGCCGTACCTGTATTACCTGAACATCCCGAAGGTGAAGACGTTGTAGTCGCTGTCATTGTATTAATACAATCTAAAAAGTCAACAAAAACTCCTGAATCATAAATGGGATCTCCAGCATCTGCTATAGCGAGTTTAAAATGATACGTCTGACACGGAGTAACGTTGATAATAGAGGTTAAAACAGTAGTTAATCCATCCAAAGCAATATTTGTGCAGTTTTGATTATTAATGTAATAAGCCGAGTTTGTCGTCGGACTAACATTATCAATACTTGCAATAGCTCCATTAGGCAATGTGGCAACATTTGTGTTCGAATATGAACCACCGGCGGGATTTTGTCCAGTAACAAAGAAACCAAACGCATCATTATAACTCGAGTTAACAAACTCGGGATATTCCTCGGATCCAAATACAAAACGAATTTGTAAGGAGGAACAAGATGGGACAATGTCAAATTCAAGAATACAACAGTCATAATCAGCAAGTGATTCTAAAGAGTTTAATTGGGGGTCATTGCAACACACTGCATTTACTGGACCGTTTCCGCCACATTCTTGGGAGGTAAAATTCGGGGAGAAATTTTGAATTCCAGCAGCTTGACTAATATTCGCTATGTTTCCTGTGGATAGAACTATCCCGGTATTCAAGTTAATACAGGTTGAGAGTCCATTTGTAAATGTTCCGTATGAATTGGTTGGACAGTTGATAGTAGGATTCAATACGGTAATGCCATTTCCCACGAGGGAAGTTACAATATTCAAGGCAGTTCCGCCTTGGTTGGATATTAATAATTGACTGTAACCAATTGATACTAAAAAAGTAAAGGCTAACCCTAATATTATTTTTTTCATTTATTCAAAGTAAATTGGATAAGTTGTTGACGATAATTTTAAGGTTAAAGTTGCATATTCACTTTTAAGGAAGAAGCAGAATGATTGTTTATTCTTCGAAGAGGGATGTTTTTCCTCTAATTGAGGATGGACTAAGGGATGTGATTATTTTTCGGAAATTATAAATGGACTAAGGGAGGTGAGAAAATGCTTTAAGTCAAACAAACTAAAACCGGTCACCCCACTTGATCTCCTCTTACGGAGTCAGAAAATCAACAGTGTCGTCAGACACTCGAGGTGAGAAATGGTCACCCTCCTCAATTTCCCGGCACTATCTTTTGGTCTTCAAAAGCAGTGCTTTTTCTTCTCGAGGGAGGAAGCTTGAATTGTTTCCCTCCTTTGAGGAGGGACTAAGGGAGGTGATTATTTCCCGAAAAACATAAATGGAAAAAGTTCGGTGACTCACTCCTTTAAAAAACCATACGCATACACCTTAGGTGCAATTTTATCGGCAAGGAGTTTTAGTTTCTATTTCCCGCTTTTTGTCCGATTATCATTTTTACAAAGCATTTGGCAATTTTCTGCTGATGTTTTTCCACCTTCGTGCCAAGGTGTGATGTGGTCTGCTTCCATTTCGTGGATTTCAAAAGTTTTTTGACATTTTACACAAACACCTTTTTGACGTTCGTAGGCTTCACGTTTTTGATTATCGCTGAAAGCTCGAATATTTAAATGTTTTTCATTTCTTGTTAATACGAAAAAGTAAATTCCTTTTTTATTGGAAACATCTTCGTCCATCATCAAGGTTGTGATTTCATCCTCTAATAATTTCGAATCGTATTTTTCATTTTTGAAAGTGTTATAAAGTTTGCCCCATTCAATTCCTTTCATTTCTTTGCGGTATTTTGGGAAAGTAACTTTCACCCAATTAATCACACTTTGAAAATACAACCACAATTCGTTAGCATTCGATTCATGCTGATTTCGAGACATGTATTCATTTATCTTGCCTTCGGATAACCAATCAATTGCAGTTTCCAGGTATTCTTGTCGATTGGCAGAACCAATCAAGTATTCATCACCAATTTTCGGCCGGCTATTTTTCGAAAAATACCTTTTTGCATTTGACACCCAAGAACCTGAATAAACTGCATTTCGCAATTCTTGATCTGACAAAACTTTTCCGGCAATATTGATGGTTTCAAACCAAGCCAGTTTTTCACTTGGTTCACCGGAACAGAAATATACCATTAGTTTGTAGTTCAAGATTTGATCTTGTTTGTCGCTAGGTAAATTATCGAAAATTAATCCATCAACAAAATACTCATTCGTAACATATTGGCAAATGGAAATGGTGCGCTGCTGACCGTCAATAATTTCCAAATCCCCATCTTCTCGGACTGCCCAATACATCACATTTAATGGATAATCTTTTTGCAGTGTATTCATCACAGCATCTCGCTCTTTTTCATTGTACACAAACTCACGCTGGTAGGGTGGACGAATATCTAATTTTCCTCCATATCCAACAACTCCATCGTCGTTGTTGTCTTTGTAGCCGTTCACTAAATCACGAACAGAAATTTCTTTTAGCTCAATTTTCATATGATTGGTTTTTTGTTTTTGATAATGATTCTCATGTAAGGGATTATTGGTTTGTCTTCATTATTATAATATCCTAATACTGGATGGTCCTCTTTTATTGAACCTGTTCCACCACTTTTGTAATAATCTTCAACAAATTTTGCGTTTAATCCCTTATTCGTTAATTCTCGATATAAATTTCCTTGTCCTTGACCAATGATTTCAAATTGTTCTGGATTGTATTTATCTAAAAAAGTGATTGGAACTCCCATGTGTCCGTCGTAATCCATG
>CAIUSK010000528.1 GCA_903901805.1 uncultured Flavobacteriales bacterium | reverse complement strand
TGGTCCTATTTTGAGACAGAACAGTTGGGAACAATTTCAATGCTTTTAAAAAATTCAACCCAAAAAGTCTTCTGTTTTGAGACTTCAGAAGAGAGTCCTTGTAATCAAATTTTAACAGGACAAGCCAAAGAAATAAAACTCAAGCATGTTTCTGATTCTACTACGAAATGGGAGTTTAATGTTGAAGATAATAAAAAATATATTTTTGTTTTTGCGGCTCCTTCGAAGTCAACTGAAAAATTAACTTTTGATTTCTCATACATAGCCAAAGACATTGATGGAATAGAGATTAAAGATGATAAAAGGGTGGATTTAAGAGATAAATCGAATCTCAAATACACTTATATTCGAATTAGAAATGCTCGAACAAAAAAACCAGTTAGTGTGAACCTAACTATTTCCGGTTCAAAAGATGTGGATGGTTATTATATTACAAGTGATTTGTTATTAACCCTCTCCAAAGGCAATAAATCACTAATCAAAACAGATGTTCGCGGTTATTTTTCCAAAGATCTTGAGTATAAATTCAATCCTGGTAAAATCGATACAATAACTATTGATCTTGAACCACTTACCATCGGTGCGACCGCTCAATTTGAAGAAATTGAATTTTACAGAGGAACGAGTACAATCATGAAAGGGTCAGAAAAAAAGCTAAAACGTTTAGTTGATTTTATGGCATTGAATGCAACTGTTTCCATAGAAATTCAAGGTCATGTGAATGATAAATCCAAAAAAAACAAACCTTCATCCATTAGACTATCAAAAAAACGAGCAAAACAAGTAAGAAAGTACCTTATCTATAATGGAATCCATCCTTCTCGAATGACAGCAGAAGGATACGGAAATACGAAACCTATCTTCCCCAATCCAAAACAAGCATACGAGGAACAAGCTAATCGCCGAGTTGAAATTCTTATTAAATAATTCAATTATTACCCCAATTTCCTCGATCTAAACTTCTGTACTGAATCGCTTCTGCTACATGCTTAACTTCAATATTCATGGAAGAATCTAAGTCTGCTATTGTACGTGCAACCTTTAAAATCCGATCATATGCACGCGCTGACAAGCCCATTTTGATCATTGCTGTTTTAACTAATTGCTTTGATGTTTCCTCAATTTGACAATGCAATTCAAATTCAGATCTACTCATTTGTGCATTACAATGAATATCATTTTTTGCAGAGTATCGCTGCACTTGGATTTTTCGAGCGCTTTGAACCCGCGTACGAATTTCGAAACTTCCTTCACAAGGTATATCAGTGGATAGCTCATCAAATGAAACTGGAGTAACCTCCACATGTAAATCTATACGATCCATCAATGGGCCCGAAATTTTATTTAAATAGCGCTGCACAACTCCAGGCACACATACACATTCCTTTTCCGGATGATTATAATATCCACACGGACAGGGATTCATTGCTGCAACCAACATAAATCCCGCAGGATATTCCACCGAAAATCGAGCACGCGCAATGGTTACGGTCCGATCTTCCAGGGGTTGACGCATGACTTCCAAAACAGATCTTTTATATTCTGGCAATTCATCCAAAAACAACACACCATTATGTGCGAGTGAAATTTCGCCCGGTTGCGGATAACTTCCTCCGCCCACTAAGCCATTTTCCGATATCGTATGATGTGGTTTTCTAAATGGTCGTTGGGTGATTAAGCCCAAATCATTTTTTACTTTACCCGCAACGCTATGAATTTTTGTGGTTTCCAACGCCTCATCTAAGCTCATTGGGGGCAAAATAGTAGACAAGCGTTTGGCAAGCATTGATTTCCCGGCCCCGGGTGGACCAATGAGAATTATATTATGACCCCCGGCAGCCGCTATTTCAAAAGCACGTTTTACTTGCATTTGTCCCTTTACGTCTTTAAAATCTACATCAAAAAGACTAGTCAAGGAGGAAAATTGCTCCGTTCGATTGGGAAAAGATGGAGCTAAACTTGTTGGATCTTTGAAGAAAGAAATCACCTCATCAAGGGTTGAAACACCATATACCGCAATACCTTCAACAACTGACGCTTCAGCGGCATTGCTACTTGGTACAATAATCCCAGTAAAACCTTCCTTTTTTGCTTGTAAAACAATGGGGAGAATTCCTTTGGTAGGTTGAATATTTCCGTCCAATGACAACTCACCAATTAGCTGATAATCCGATAATAATTCAGAAGGGATTTGCTCACTAACAGCTAATATTCCAATAGCAATAGGTAAATCAAAAACAGATCCTTCCTTTCGGATATCTGCCGGCGCCATATTGACCGTAATTTCTCTACCCGGAAATTTTAAATTATTATTTGAAAAAGCCGCTTTAATTCTCTGCTGACTTTCTTTCACTGAATTATCAGGTAAACCAACTAAATAAAAATTAACACCTATTCCAAGATTCACTTCAATAGTTATGGTTGTTGCATTAATTCCAAAAACCGCCGAAGAATAAGATTTTACCAACATTTTATTTATTTTGATTATATAACAAACTAATTTACGGTTATTTTTTAATCATTTTATTCTTGATTGTTAATTATGTTTTTTGTATTTTATATGAACGATTTAAGATTTAAGCTGTACATTCAATTTGTGAAAAAAATTGCAATTCTCTTTTGGTTATTATTTCCGCTATTACATTTTGCTCAGCGCTGTAATTTTACTTATTACAACAAAAAAGGAGGGCATTATTTGTTCTCAACCTACTTTCAAGACGACATGCGTACGACTAGAGATGGGGTTTGTGAAATGAGTGAAAATGGTAAAATATACGAAAAGCGGGTGTTTAAAAAAGGGCTTTTGGTTGAAGAAGAACTCAATTTTTTCAATCAATATCAATCTGAAAAAAAGCGAATTCGAACCAAAATGAATCATAATCCAATTCTTGGAAACGAACTTGGAACACTAGAAGAATGGAATGAAAAAGGAATCTTGGTAAATCATTGGCGTTTTTATTTAGATAAGGATCGGCGAAGAAGAAGTATTATCACCGAATATCATCACAATGGTCCTTTGCGCTTTAGAAAAGAATATGCCTTTATTAAATTATCTGAAATTGACTCGTATCATTTGAAAGAAAACCCGCCTCATACCATTGATGCTTTTGGTTACACCAGTTTAATTGTTCCCTACGGAAAACACGAAGAATTTGATGAAAAAGGAAACCTGATTAGAGAGCAACATTTCAATAAACTTTCCACGTACGATCAAGATGCTATTCATTTATTAGATGGTCCATCTAGAGAATTTCATGCTAATGGTAAATTAAAGTCGAGCGGAACTTACAAAGAGGGAAACCTAGATAGTTCATGGATTAGCTATCATTACAATGAACAAGTGCATGTAAAGGGAATGTATAGGAACAATTTAAAAGATGGGAATTGGGAAGTATACAACGTTCAAGGAAGGTTAACTCAATTATCAACATTTGATCAAAATGCTATGAATCCTTTCGCTCCGATAAAAGAGACAACGTGGAATGATTACGGAATAAAAATCGAAGAAAAAAATATCGAAAAAGACGGAAGAGGAATTCTTACTAAATGGGACGAGAATGGTAATGTCATGCGCTATTGTATATTTTCACCAAGTTCACAAATGAATTGGACGAACGTTAGTTTATTACAATACGAAAAATTGTATTACGACAATCGTCAATTAAAAACGATACTGAACAACTTACCAAATGCCGACACCAATTATGTGAGTTATTTTCCAAATGGTCAAATGGAGCGCTATCGACATAATACAATAAAAGATAATATCCGTTTCGATGAGCAAAAAACATGGACTTCTACTGGTATTTTGCTTTCTGAAAACACCACTAAACAAGGGCAAGGAGAAATTTATCAAAAAGCAATTAATTATTACAGCTCAGGCGGTATAAAATCAAAGATGGAAATAACGAATGACCTCAGAATTGATGAGAAATACAGCACAAAAGGCATTTTATTTTCAAGAAAAGAATTACTTGATGGTCGATTAAATGGTAAATTATTTGAATTAGATACACTATCCGGAAATCTTACCACGGGATATTATGATAAAGGAGTACGAAATGGAGAGTGGAAAATTCAAAATTCCGCAGGAACTACGATTATTTCCAAAAAATACAAGCTTGGTTGCACGGATAACAAAAACGCAGTGATCTCATGGGATAAATTCAGTTCAAAAGAGCAAAAAGAATTTAAGTTAAATGCTAATACACAAATTCCTCAATCAGCACCTTTTAAATCGTGGGAAGCACTTCTACTAAAACGAGATTCCATTGCCTATTGGATTGGAATGGCTCAAAAAGCTCTTGAAAAAGAAGGCCAAACTTTCGAATTGGATCAAATCGAAACGACAGCACTGAGATTTGAAATGCCTCAGGTATATTACATTGGACTAGAAAAACGAGATACATCAAATGCCCGTGTTAAATCGTTATTGCGGATCATGGATAGTTTGAATTGGAAGTTGGATGTTTTCGTTGAAAATGGCTTATATCAAGGTAAAATAAAACTGAAAGATTATTTTACATATTATTTAATTCAGAAATATTTAGGTGAACATGCTTCCTTTTTTCATCAGGAGTTAGAGGGAAATCAAAAAAATCGAAGAGCGGAATATGGTTTTCAACCAAGAAATGACACTACCCTTTCAATAATAGAAATGAAGGATTGTTATGCCCGTATATCACTTACTGAAAATGGCCAAAATGCGCAATTAATCGTTTACAGCGATGGCGAACTTGAATTTGAAAATCGCTATTACACGTGGAAAGAATGGAATACCCTT
>CAIUSK010000527.1 GCA_903901805.1 uncultured Flavobacteriales bacterium | reverse complement strand
TTCTCCTAAAAAACTTATCCGGTCATTGAAAAAGGTATTGACAAATAAATCATGTTCACCTAATTCAAAAGAGGAATTAGATCGGTCAGAATCTGCTTCAAAATCATGCAGAAAATTATAGTTCATGTGACCATAACCATTAACCACACTACGTAAACGTTGGGACCAAATGGATATGCTGCATAAGAGGCATATTGATACTACTAGTGTGTTCTTCATGGTGTTGTTTTATATATAAATAATGGTTTTAGAACTTCAAATAAAGAGGATTCGTTTTAGTGTTTATAAACAAAATGGGATATTTCAACTTATTCATAATTTAAAATTTAGTAAAAATTTAGTACTCGCATTATGAGAGATAACTTCAAGGGTTGCATCGTGTTCATTCACAATATTTTTTACAATACTTAATCCGAGACCCGAACCATTTTTTTTCCCTTTGGTAGTGTAGAATTTTTTGAACATATTTTGCAATACATCTTCCGGTATTTGGGGTCCGTTATTCTCAAAAACTACCGTTAACATGTTATCGTTTTTTATCGCAGAAATACCTAAATACCTTTGTGTTTGATCTTCCATTGCCTCCAATGCATTCTTAATTAAATTTGACCACAATTGAAATAATTTAATCTCGTAACCAAATAACTCTAATTTGTCATCAATATCAAATCGTAAATCAACCTCTTTTTTTAGTTCGTAATTAAAAACCCCTAATACGGTAGCTATGTTGGTTTTTAAATTAAAAATTCTTTTTTCTTGCTGCGTTTCTCCTTTTATGAATGCTCGTACATCCTGCACAACTTTTACCGCTTTATCACTCGAATTTTTTATTGTTGCCAGTTGACCAAACGCCATTTGAAGTTGATAAAGCACCTCCAAATTCAATATCCTGTTCTTTAATTCAACTATGTATTGTATAAAAAAAGAGTCATCCTTACTTACCCTTGATTTCACAAATAAATCAGCAATTTTTTCTAGTTCAGATGTCTCTATTTGATAGTTTTCTGAAAGAAAGTTAACCATTTCTATTTTTTCTTTCCGCAATTGCAGACCACCAACATACATTTCAACATGATTGGATTGAATTCGATCCAATAAATGGGTTAACTCATTTTCTGTCAATAAGAAAATTTGCTTGGTAAGCAGCGTCTCAATGATAGAACGAATATTATCTGCTCCTACTTTAATTGTACTTAACGGCGTATTTAAATCGTGAGCAATTCCAGCTGAAATCTCTCCTATTGTAACCATTTTCTCCTGCTCAACCATACTCTTAGAAAGAGCAATATTTCGTTTTGTTTTATCAGAAACTTGTTGTTCCAGCGATTCATTTATTCGAGATAATTCTTCTTTGGATTTTTCAATTTGGAATGCATTTAACAAACGATTATGAACATTGACGAGCATTTGAGCAAATAAACTCAATACATCTTTTTCTTCCTGACGAAAGATTCGTTTCTTTTTTAATAGATCAAAACCTACAAATCCAAGAATATCAGAACCATCCATTAATGGTAAAGTAATCAAGCTTTTGATTCCTTCTTGTCTTAAGCGTGTTTTAAGGTCATCGTCTTCTAAAAGTTCAACATCATCTATCTCAAAACACGCTCCATTTCTGTGTTTCTCCAACCAAAAAGGCATTTGTGCAAGAGGAATAGAATTTAACTCGTCAATTTGAGAAATTACTCCTTCGGCACACCATTCGTAGGTATTCTTGCATACCTCATTTTTAAAATCATACTTAAAAATATAGGCTCGATCGGCGCTTGCAAATTGTGCAATATCACCAAGTGAGTTATGTACAATTTCATTCAGTTCATTTATTGGAACATTGATGTAGCGGGTTGAAATACGCATCAAAATCTCACGAAGATTCGTCATTTGAACTAATTCAGCTAACGCTTTTTTCTGGATAGTTATATCCTGGAAAAAAGCACGACTTCCCATAATCTTTCCCTCTTCAATTACAGGGAATACACTACCTGTCAAATAAACTTTTTCATTCTTTGCAGAAATAAAAACGCACGATAAATCATGGATACTTTCTCCTTTGTTTATTCGTGTAATTATATCAGTTATATGTATTTTCGATTCTCTTGATAAAAATTGAATAATGTTCTTCCCCAAACATTCTTTATCCGTTAGTTGAAGGGATTTTTTCCATGCAGAATTCACCCACGAAATTGTACCGTCTTCTTCTAAACGATGCATCAATTCCGACGTTTTGTTTAATAAGTCGCTTATTTCATAAATGTTTTGACCCATTAACTTGTCTTATTTTTTAACAAAGGAGATAAAACGTCAAAAAGTGTTTGTTCGTCCCAAGGTTTATGAATAAACTCGGTTAAGAGGTTGTCTTGTGTTAACTCAGCTACCTGAACTGAATTTGCTTGTCCTGAAAGCATTACGCATTCCATTTTAGGATTAATCGCCTTAATTGTTCTAATCAATTGCACTCCATTCATTTGAGGCATTTGGTAGTCAACCAAAATAAATACTATATCAATTTCCTCAAGAGCCAGTTCATTTAAATTTGCAATAACATCTTCTGGATTGGTAAAATATTCAATTAATGTACATCTGGAATCAATAATTTTTTCCAATTGAAAACTCAACATCTGCAAGATATGTGGATCATCATCAACACAGACTACGGCATATTTTATTTGGTCCATTTTTGCTATTTTTTAAATGTTATACTGAATTTGGTCATTTTATTAGTAGATTCAAGGAAAACAGATGCTTGGTGGTCATCAATTATATTTTTTACTATACTTAATCCTAATCCTGAGCCACTTTTTTTACTTTTCGTTGTATAGAATTTTTCGAAGATTTTTTCTTGAATCTCTAGAGGTATCTCAGGGCCGTTATTCTCAACAGAAATTGAAATCTCCGTAGGTGTTTCCGTTGAATATATTTTCAATAAACCACGCTGACCTGTTTCTTCCATAGATTCAATGGCATTTTTAATTAAATTAGACCACAATTGAAACAGTTTAATATCGAACGCCTCAATGGTCAAGGTATTATCCACGTCAAAAAACAAGTCTGCCGTATTCTTTATCTGGAAATTGAAAATATTCAACACAGTAGAAATATTGTCGTGTAAGTTGACCGTTGCTTTGATTGCATTTCGCTGATCTTTAATGAACAAACGGAGGTCATTAACTACATGTGAGGCTCGATCAGTTGAAGACAAAATGGTGTCCACAAACGTTCGTGTCATTTGAATATGAAAGATTAAATCTAAAAATTCAGTTGGATTTAATGCCGTTAGTATGGAATGTATTACGTCAGTCTCTAAAATAGATATTCTTGCTTTCACGAAACTTGCTGAAAGTTCAATTCTTAATTCCTCATGAATGTGGGGAAAATGAATAGAAATATAATCAACAAATAACTTTTGTTCTTTACGCTGCTGCAATCCTCCAATGAACAATTCAATATCTACCTCTACTGCCCTGTTGCACGCGTACTTTATTTGTTCGGGTGAGCATTTCCAAATGGTTCCTTTAAATAAATTTTCAAGTGTGTAACGAATACTTTCGGCTCCACTTTTAATTGCTCCAAGCGGTGTATTCAAATCATGAGCTATCCCTGAAGAAATCTCTCCAATAGTAACCATTTTTTCTTGATCTGTAATAGACTTAGCTAATTCCAAGTTCTTTTCTGTTTTCTCGCGAACACTTAGTTCCAAACCACTGTTGATTTGTTCTATTTCGTTTTTTGAATGCTCAATTTGTTTAATATAATCTGTTCTATTACCAATGTTTACTAACATTTGGGCATACAACCGAAGTAAATTTCGTTCATCTTCAGAAAAAACACGTAATGATTTCACTGAATCAAAACCAACAAAACCAACACACTTTTTACCATCCATCATAGGTAAGGCAACTAAACTCTTGATATCTTGTTCCTCGATCAAATCCCGAAATGCTCCCTGGGGTAATTCTTTCACATTAGGAACCACTATGTCATGTCCTAAACTATGTTTATTAACCCAAATTGGGACAGATTCAAAAGGTATATTCTGCAAGGATTCAATTTGCGGTGAAATATCTTGGTCACACCATTCAAAAAGATTAGAGATCGTCTGTTCATTATAATTGTAATCGAATACATAGACCCTATCGACCTGTACGAACTTTCCTATGACACCCAAAGATTCATTAATCGATTGATCAAGGATTTCTACCGGAAGATTGATATACTTTGTTGAAATCTCCATTAAAACACGTTGGAAGGATGCTTTTATTTCCAGTGCTTGTTCCGCATTTTTTTTAGCGGTTATTTCATGATGGATTCCTAAGAAATGATCTACATTTCCGTTGCTATTCACAATTGGATAAATAATGGAGTCTACCCAATAAAAAGAACCATCCTTGGCCTTATTTTTTATTTCACCGCGCCAAATTTGATGGGAGGAAATTGTGTTCCAAATATGTGCCCAAAATTCTTGCGGATGTTCTCCCGAATTAATGATATTATGAGAATTCCCAATTAATTCTTCTTCTGAATATTGGGAAATGTCCGTGAAATTTTTATTTGCTCGAATAATATTACCGTTTGTATCAGTAACCGCAACCAATGAACTTTGATCTAAGGCATCTGAAATTTCTCTTAACGATTTATTTTGTTCTTCAATTGTTTCTTCAAATTTCTTCCGCTCCGTAATATCTATTTCTACCGCCATATAACCAGAATGATTACCCTCAGTATCAAACAACGGTTGAATATTTAAATCAATCCAATAGTTTTCTCCATGCTTCGAGCGATGAAGAATCTCCGTTGAAACAGATTCAAGTTTGAGCATTTTTGCATGTATCATTTGAAGAACTTCAGAATTTGTTCCCTCAAATTGAAACTTACTTGGGCTGTTTCCAACCAACTCCTCGAATGCATAACCTGATCGATGGATCATGGCTTCATTTGTCCATGTTATCTTTCGGTTTACATCAAGCATTAAAACTCCATTATTTGTATTTTTCGCAACTAATGAAAGTCTTTCAATTTCACTTCTAATTTTTTTCCTTTCTGAAATATCTCTTGAAACGGCAATTAAATATTCTTGACCTTCAATTTCTTGGTAATTAGCCGAAATTTCAACTTCAAACTTTTGACCTGTAAACTTATTAATGTTGATTGTTTCAATTTGAATTGACTTTTTAGATCTTAAGTCTTCAAAATGGCTTTCCCAAACACCTGGAGGCGAAAAATAAGGTTCAAAATCACGCACATTTAATTGATCAAACGTTTGTTCATTCACACCAAAACGTTCACAAGAAACGTGATTCATATATACAATTTGACCCGTATAATTGGTAACTTGAATTCCATCACTTGATTTATTTAAGAAATTCTCCAAAAGCAGGGTACGTTTATACGATTCTGCTAATTTTTCTTCTGTCAATTTTCTATCCGTAATATCAACCCCATAACCAATGACTAAGCGAAGATTTCCATCTGCATCATAAATTGGCCCCATACGTCGTAAAATAACTACGCGTTTTCCTTCCTTATTTATTAAGTCATCTTCCCAAGTTACGAAGGTCTTAGAATTTACTATATCCTGAAAAATCGCCCTTCTTCTAACCGCTATTTCGCTGGAAATTCCTCTAAAATCACAATAGTCAAAATCATCTTTTCCGATAATAAATTTGCGAAGTTCAGGATCCTTAATACCTTGAGGATTCACAAATACATATTTATGATCTGGGCTAAAAACAGCAATATCTGAAGGGATATTATTTAAAACAAACTCATAAAATTCACGCTGTTTTTCAATTTCTTCTGACAATTGGCGTGTTTCATCCTCTTTTCTTTGGATCTCTATGGTAAAAGAAGTAATATCACTAACATATACATTTATATAATCAGACTCAGAAATAAATCGAATTGAAATAGAATAATACCTTCCGTTTCTGGATAAATAATATACGTTTTGAGTATCATTGGATTTAATACTTTCTTCCAATAATTTTTTTAATTCTAAATCTCCAATAGATTTATCTATTAAAAAATCGTTGATCAAATATGTTTTGGCTGCTTCATTGGCATAAATAAGTTCAAAATCCGAGGAAAACCTCAATACTGGATTTGGGTTTTCAGATGGAAACCGTGATAAAGCATCAATATTTTTCTGAGCGGCCTCCAATTGCCTATTCTTTGCAATCATTTTATCGCTCAATCCTTTGGATTCTGCGAGCGATTTTAAAGAAGCTTGTTGTAGGAACAAATATTCAGCAATATAATCATGCTTCGGAAAATCAGCATATTGAATATGATAATTGGATAAGGGATAGGTA
>CAIUSK010000526.1 GCA_903901805.1 uncultured Flavobacteriales bacterium | reverse complement strand
TATTTTGATCGTTGCTTTTGATTGAATTCTTCATTAAAAAACTGATACATAACCAAGTACTCCACATGCCAAAACCTTGCTCTAATTTGAGCAAATGGATACGGTTTGCCATAATCACTTAAAAACAAAGATCGATTACCCTCGCCAATAAAATTACGATCAATACCTGCCTGAAAATTAAAAATATGATTGGGCGTGTAGGAAATTCTACCGAGTAAATTGTGCGAAAGGGGTATTTTATTTGGTTTTCTCGTATAAAAATAGGATCGTGCATCCAAATAATTGGTGTCATTCGTAAGAGATGTGAAATTATAACCAACTCTCGCATACCATCTTGGCGAAATTTTCAAATCTGTTTGAACACCAAGACCATGTCTAAAATAAACTGATGAAGGCGAAACTTTATCAAATGCATAAGCGATATCACCTATGGGAAAAGCACCTAAACATTGCTTAAACTTAACATTCCTCTCTACTCTTGGCCAAATAGCCGAATGATTTTCAACACTTGGCTCCGGAATAGAATCCAGAGGGAGTTCTTCCGTTAAATAGCTCACGGTTCCTTGCCCAAAACAAGCATAGTGAAGAACCATAATAAGAAAAATATTTCTAATAATCATTAGGCTGACTCAATAATCCAGTGCGAATTCCAAGGTGAAAAATAAGATTTACATTCGTATTATCTAACATTTCTTTTCTCCACAACAAAGAACTAAAAACGGATAAGTTCAATTTTTTGTTGAATTTCATACCTACTTCCACATTTTGATTGAAAACCATTCCATTTTGAGGTAAAGCACCATTCATTACTGGTAAAAGAGATGTTTTCGAATAATTAGACAAAATAAAATTGTTGCTTCGCAAATCAATGTAAAACTTCTTAAATGACCAATTAATTCTGCACAAAAACTCATTAAAACCAGTTCCACTTATATGGGCAACAGGAAGATTGTAATTAGAATAACTTAATCTAGCATTTTCAGCAATATACATAGACTTACTCGCTTTATTCCATTCTAATTGGAGCATAATATTGGTTAATCCAAAAAAATTGTAGGCTCTAGCACCTACTTGAACAGCAAATTGATTTTTCAATTGACCAGCAACCAACTGGCCATATAAAAGGTATTTTTTGAAAAAATTAAAATTAGCATTTAACCCAAATATGGAATAGGTTTTTCCATTATTAAATAAAGCAGCCATTAAAGGAATTGGAATAAAATAACTTGGATTTACTGCTTGAGTTTTCAAAGAATCTCCCATAGCCCACATACTTCCTTCAAAAAAACTAAAAGCCATATTTTCATTTGGTTTAAAAGAGATGTAATGAGCAGAAAATCCTTTAGGTTGATAATATGCTTCAACTGTTGTGTATGCCTTTTTTCGAATCAAATTCATATTCCTTGATCTAATCATATTAAATGACCATTTCGAATTCAAATTGTAGTCCAATCTCAGATAAGGAGTTCCATAATTATTATCTGAAAGAAGCATTGATCGGTAACCATTGCCAATAAATTGTTGATTATTTCCTGCGATAATGCTAAAATTATTAGTCGGTCGATATACAAAATTCCC
>CAIUSK010000525.1 GCA_903901805.1 uncultured Flavobacteriales bacterium | reverse complement strand
GCGCGCATGTGCATATTGAATAAATGGACCTGTATGACCGTTCAATTCAATGGATTCAGCAGGATTAAACAACATTCGTTTTTTAGGATCTACCTTCAAAAGATAATACTTCAATCCTCCCAAACCAATATTGGTATATAGCCTGTCTTTATCTTGTTGACTCAATCCATCTAAATGTCCTCGCTCTTTTGTCATCTCGGTTGCTGAAGCGATTACCTCATCCATCAAATCATCTGCATCTACAACTGTTCCTTCCCGAGATTTCATTTTACCTGTTGGAAGATCAACCATACCATATGACAAATGGAAACAGTTTTTCGCCCATTCATATCCCATTTTTTGAAGAATCAGAAAAAGCACCTTGAAATGATAATCTTGTTCGTTTCCAACCGTATACACCATTCCTTTAATATCCGGGTAATCATTGAAACGCTCAATTGCTGTTCCTATATCTTGGGTAATATAAACAGCAGTTCCATCTGATCGAAGTAATAATTTTTCATCTAATCCATCCTCCGTTAAATCAATCCAAACTGAACCGTCTTCTTTTTGGTAAAAAACCCCCTCTTTCAATCCTTTAGCAACAACGTCTTTGCCCAGTAAATACGTATCAGATTCGAAATAGTATTTATCGAAATCCACCTCCATTTTTTGATAGGTTTTTTCAAATCCTTGATATACCCATCCGTTCATGGTTTGCCACAATAAATACACTTCAGGATCTTTGGCTTCCCAACGCACAAGCATATTTTTTGCTTCGCGCATCAAATCTGTTTGATTACGGGCAATTTCCTTTATTTTATCCTGAATTGTTTCAATTGCTTTTTCATCCTTTCCAACTTGCGCCTCGATCAATCGTTTCACTTCAGCAACAACGTTTTTATCGAAACCAGAGAATTCACTCGCGAACCAAAGACTTAAAACAGCTTCCGTTTCTTGTTTGAGGTGTTTATCAAATTCAACGTAATATTTACCCACCAACTTATCTCCTTTCATTCCTGAATTGGCCGGATTTTCTCGTTCCCCAACCTCATTCTGCGGTGAATATTTCAACCACGCCAACATGCTTTTACAAATATGAATACCGCGATCGTTGATGATTTGAGTTTTTACTACTGAATGCCCTGCTGCTTTCAAGATTTCGGACACTGAATACCCAAGAAAAATATTACGCAAATGTCCTAAATGCAATGGTTTATTGGTGTTTGGAGACGAATACTCCACCATAATCAACGACTTAGAATTCGGTGCAGGCAATCCCAAAGTTGGATCAGTCGATAATTGCTTAAATTGATCTAACCAATATGTATCAGCCAATTGGATGTTTAAAAATCCTTTAATAACTTCATACGAAGCAATTTCCGTTAAATGCGTTTTTAAAAAAGACCCAATTATTTCACCCGCTTGCTCTGGTGTGCATTTAAGCATTTTAACAAAGGGGAATGTCACCAAGGTAAAATCTCCGGCAACATCCTTTCTGGTTGGTTGAAATTGAATCGAACTTTCGGTGATTTCAGTTCCAAAAAGAGTTTGAGCATGCCCAACCAACAAGTTTTTTATCGTACTTTCCATATTATTTTTTCGACAACGAATCGGCAACTGATTGAATTAAATCAAATGCAATTTCAGCCATTTTATTTTTTTTATTATCCAAACATGGATTAACTTCTACCACCTCCAAGCAAACTATTTTGGTATCTTGGGTAAATTGAACTAACAACGATCTTGCTTCCTCTATAGTCAATCCATTTTTAACAGGCGTACCTGTCCCGTATGAGGTTAAATCGGGATCCATTGAATCAACGTCAAATGAAACATAAATAATGTCACAAGCAGATAAATACGCCGCAGTTTCAACTACTATTTGATCAACCCCTTTTTGTCGAACCTCCTCCACTTTCACATTGCGAATCCCATGTTTATCCATAAGGTACTCCTCCTCCTTTTCGGTGTCACGAACCCCAATAAAAACAAGGCTTTCAGGTTGAAATAGGGGTGATGCTCCCGCTAACTGCTTGAGGTTTTCCCAATAAGAATAGCTTTTCTCATCCAACTCATTTCTTTTCATTTCCAAGTTATCCAATCCCAATGCGATAGCAAGCGGCATTCCATGAATATTTCCAGACGGAGTGGTATAAGGAGAATGTAAATCACCATGTGCATCAATCCAAATAACACCTAATTTTTTATTGGGATGAGCTTTCTTTATTCCTCCAATAGTGAATGCCGCAGAGGAATGATCCGCTGCTAGCACCAATGGGAATTCCTTGGACTCAATTACCTTACTCACTTGTTCAACTATATCCGTTGCCACGTCAACAATTCCATCAATTCGTTTTGAAAATGGGAAAGTTGTTGGTTGGTCTAGCAAATGATTTCGATCTATTATACGTGTTATTTTTTTGTGTCCAAAAAAATCTGAACCTAATTCTCTAGCTGCAACTTGAATCGCAACCGGGCCAAGAGAAGCACCTCGCGTACCAGCACCAAGTTCTGAAGAATTAAGAATAAGATGAGTTTTCTGTCCCATACTAATTTGTTTATTTTCCGAAGAAATTTTATACTACAAATTTAGTCTTTTAAGCGAATTTAAGGAGGGGTAACATTATCTTTACGGTTCAAAAAACAAAATAAATGAAAACTATTTTCAACCTTTTAATCATTTTATTCTTTTTTTCTGCTTGTGGGGGATACTCAGAAAGTGAAAAATCTCAAATAGATATTCAAATTCAATCCCTTATAAAAAAGAAAGGTTGGACGATGGAAAAGTCTGAATCGGGGGTGTATCAACAACAATTAAAAGAAGGTACGGGAAATGAAATTCATATTCGCGACATTTTGGAAGTTAGCTACACTGGATATTTATTAAACGGGATTGTTTTCGATAAAACAAAAAAACCTATTCAATTGGAAATGTCAGGGTTAATAGCCGGTTGGAAAGAAGTTTTAGTGGGGAAAAAAGCAGGTACAAAGATTCGATTTATTTGCCCTCCTCATATGGCATACGGAAGAAGTTCTAAAGATAAAATTCCAGAAAATTCTATTTTAATTTTCGAGGTAGAAGTAATTGGAATAAACTAAAAACGGCCATCCCGAGGGACAGCCGTTTCGCATTTTGAAAATATTTCATTCAGAGATTACTCTCCTTTTTCCATTTTCTCTTTCAATTCAGCTAGTGCATCGATATCTCCTAATGTAGATTTTTCTGATGTTTGATTCACTGCTTTAACAGCGCTATCAGTTGCCGAACCTTTAGTTGGTTTTTTTGCTGCTGGTTTAGAAGCTGTAGGTTTATCTGTTCCTTCTTCAAACAAACGTGTATGAGAAACAACGATTTTCTTCGCTTCTTTATTGAATTCAATCACTTTAAAATCAAGTGTTTCTTCCAAACCTGCTTGAGAACCATCTTCTTTTTTCAAATGTTTAGCAGGACAAATTCCTTCTACACCATAAGGC
>CAIUSK010000524.1 GCA_903901805.1 uncultured Flavobacteriales bacterium | reverse complement strand
TGGGCTTTGGAGTTTGTTTGCAGATTTAACTGGCGGGTCAAGTTATGTACTACAAGCAAGTGCTTCTGATGCATCCGTTTTACAAGGTTCTTTTTTCGGTATCATTGACACATACACGATCAGCAATGCCACTAAATTTTATTACGATAATATCTATATCGGTAATGAAATCATTGACAATCAACCCCCTCTGTTAGATACAGCTATTGCTATTTCTGCTACACAAGTAGACGCCTATTTCAATGAAGCATTGGATCCTGTGAGTGCACAAATTGCTGGTAATTATGTTTTTAATCCTACCATTGGGGCATCATCTGCGGTGCTTGATGCTGTAAACCCAGCATTGGTTCATCTTACTACTACCTCACCCTTAATTAATGGGACTTCTTACAATTTAATTGCATCCAATATTTCTGATATTTCTAATAATACGAACGCCTCAACAAGTACTACTTTCCAATACTTGGTAGCAGATTCGGTGCTTCCAGGAGATGTAATTATTAATGAATTTTTCCCAGACCCTACACCGCTTATTGGGTTACCCGAGGTTGAATTTGTAGAAATTTATAACAAAAGCAACAAAATTTTTAATCTATCTGGGTGGAAAATAGGGGACGCGTCGGCAAATGGAACAATAACCGAAGGCTGGTTGCTACCGGGGGAATATAAAGTGCTTACCGCTACAGCAAATATTCCTTTGTTTACAACCACAACTGCCATTGGTGTTACGAGTTTTCCGAGTTTAAATAATGCAGGAGATGACGTGGTTTTAAGTGATAATTTTGGTCAAATAGTAGATAAACTAACCTTCACGGATGACTGGTATAGAGATGAAGTTAAAAAAGATGGTGGGTATTCACTTGAATTAATAAATCCTAATGACCCATGTTCTGATGCAGATAATTGGATAGCATCAACTGCTTCGTCAGGTGGCACTCCAGGTACATCCAATTCTGTATGGAATGTTACCCCAGATACGGACGCCCCAATTGTTTCTGCTGCACTTGCTTTGGCTCCTAATTTTTTGGAATTGCACTTTAACGAAGGAATGGACTCAACATCATTATTCAATTCGGCGCTTTCCTTTACTCCAAATTTGACCATTCAAAATAAATTTGTGTTAGGCCCCCATCCAAATCTAATGACGATTCAATTCAATGAAAATTTACAAGGATCTCAACTTTATTCATTTACTATTCAAACGATTGCTGATTGTTGGTTGAATCAAGTAGATCGAAGTGGAACCTTTATTTTACCTGAAACCCCAGAGCCAGGTGATGTGGTAATTAATGAAATTCTTCAAAATCCGTTGACAGGTGGCCAAGATTGGTTTGAGCTATATAACAATTCTTCCAAGGTGGTGAATTTAAAAGATTGGCAATTGGCGAATTTTGATAACGATACGATTGATAATTTTAAAATAATCCCATCGAATTACATCTTACAACCCAATGATTATGTGGTTCTAGGGAAAGATTCGTCATTTGTAAAACAGAATTATCCTTTTTCAGTTTCCGGTAACTTTTTATTTACTGAATTACCAAGTTACAACAACGATTCAGGTACGGTGTATTTAGTATACAATTCCGAAATAATCGACAAAGTATCCTATTTAGATGCTTGGCATTTTGATTTATTGGATGTGACCGATGGTGTTTCGCTTGAGCGTATCGACCCATCTGGCGTGTCGAGTAGTGAATTTAATTGGCATTCGGCAGCAGAGGATGTGGCCTTTGCTACTCCCGGTAGAGTGAATTCACAATATCGCCCAGTTGTATCGTCGGGTGAAATTTCATTGTCATCTGATATTTTCTCACCGGATAATGATGGATTTCAAGATGTGCTGCAAGTTTCGTACGAACTTACAAATCCGGGTATGCTCGGAAAAGCACAAATTTTTGATGATCGAGGTCGATTAGTTAGAACCATTTTCACCAATGAATTAATGGGCACTTCAGGTACATTTACTTGGGATGGTTTGACAGACAAACAAGTAAAGGCGAGTATCGGTGTATATGTACTCGTGGTGGAAGTCTTTTCAACAGAAGGAGGTGTATTTTTTACAAAACAAAAAGCAATAACACTAGCTGGTAAGTTGTAATTTTGGAAAAACTTCGTTTATGAAAAAAATACTTCTAATCGCAGGATTGCTGGTTTCAGCATTTTCCTTTTCTCAATCATATAATTTAGCCATTGGATTAAAAGGAGGATATCCTTCTTTAGGTGGATTGAATGCCAAAAAAATGCTTACTAAAAGCACCGCAGCAGAGTTTTCTATTGGTGGATATGCAGGCGGGTTATATTTGTCTGGATTATTTGAAATTCAAAAACCACTTCCTGAACCAACAGGGTTGGACTGGTATTTGGGTGCTGGACCTGCCATAGGGTTTGGCGCAAATTCATTGTTTTTAAGTGCCAACGGAGTAATTGGTCTGGATTATACGTTCCAGGACTTTCCGTTAAACTTAGCGCTTGATACAGGCCCCGTGATTTCTTTTAGTCCGATTGGGTTCTATTGGGGTGGTGGATTTGCAATTCGCTATGCACTAAAATAAGAAGGTGTATTATCCTGGAGCCCAAGGCTGGATTGAAAAGTACTGCGATTTAATCGAAAAAAAAGAGATTGACATTTTTAATCAACCAACGGAATCAGTTGATTTAATTTC
>CAIUSK010000523.1 GCA_903901805.1 uncultured Flavobacteriales bacterium | reverse complement strand
TTTTTGAGAATGGTAAAAAAATCGAATTTTATTCCGCGGCTTCTCCTGAGCACATTGCCTGGACCTACAATCAAGTAGATAATGTAATCGAAAGCACGGGAAGGTTCTTAACTTCGGAAGATGCTTCACGGCATTTGACTGGGGGAGCAAGAAAAGTCATTATTTCAGCACCGGCAAACTCTGCAGAAATCCCAACTGTTGTGATGGGGGTAAACGACAATTTACTTACCGGTGAGGAGAAAATAATTTCAAATGCTTCGTGCACAACAAACAATGCTGCGCCCATGGTTCAGGTAATGAAAAGCCTTTGTACCATTGAAGGATGTTATATTTCTACGGTACATAGTTACACATCCGATCAACGTTTGCATGATGCGCCACACAAAGATTTACGTAGGGCACGGGCAGCGGCTCAATCGATTGTACCTACATCAACCGGCGCAGCCAAAGCAATTACCAAAATTTTCCCCGAACTTCATGGTATCACGGGAGGAGGAAGTGTTCGAGTTCCTGTGGCAGATGGGTCTTTAACAGAAATAACTTTAGTTGCTCCTGAAAAAATTACGATTGATCAAATCAATGCAGCTATGAAGCATGCATCAGAAACGTATTTGAAAGGAATTTTAGCCTATACAGAAGACCCAATTGTTTCAGTTGATATTATTGGACACCCAGCTAGTTGTTTGTTTGATGCCGGGTTGACGAGTGTAGTGGGAAATATGGTGAAAATTGTGGGCTGGTATGACAATGAAGCCGGCTATTCCAATCGCTTATTGGATCTCGCTGTGCGTTTGGGGCAGTTGGAGAAATAATGCGTTAATTGCTTTGGCGGAAAATCACTAATTAATTTCCAAAAGCAAAAATTTCTGAAAAGACTAGTGCAATGTATAGACCTATTAAAACTACAAGAACACTCAATGCGATAACTGCTTGTTTCCACAAGGGCATTTTAGCGGGCATAATTTTTTGTTGGTGAATTGATTTTGGATTCGACCTTTGTTTTAATTCGGTTTGTTGAAGTTGAGAATGATCTGATATCCGAGTGGTTTTGTTAGATCCGAACTGACTAGTACTCTTTTTATTGTTAGCCTGATTAGCGAGAGGAATTGACGTATTGAGGCTAATATCGGCCTTTCTATTCATTTCTTGTAATTCGGGTTGATGCTCAAAAGAACCATCTGGGGTTATGGTCTTTCTTGATTCTTGATTTATTTTTTTTGAATGAATAAGTTTGGTCTTCAATGCTGCATTTTCCACAAAATTTAGCGTAGCATTTTCCTTTCTGGGAGAAATATTAACCTTTTTGCCTACTCCTGATTTACTGATTTGAAATCCTTTCAAATGATAGCGCTTTTGAATAATACAACTAGTTAAAGCTAAAAAACATAGGAAACTCAACACGACAATTTTTCTCATAAAACAAATATTAAAGAATTCAAATGTACATAAATATAGGAATTATTTGGAATTCAATTCCATAAAAAAGACAGGTTTTAGTGGTTGTTTGATAAGGCCGTGTTTAAAAGCTGATCTCGACATACCTCGATTAACTCGGTATGTAAAGCTCGATAAGCTCAATCAGCTTGTTGAGTTTATCGAAACAAGCAACTATACAATCTATACTTAAAGCATTATTTTTTCCTATCGGCTAAAGCCTCATACAACACGCGCTGAATATCCGTGCGAATATGCATGTCAATGATTTTGCGGTTTTCTTGATCTGGGCAAACACGATTGGAAAGAAACACAAAATTCAACTGGCTTTCAGGATCTGCCCAAGCAAGGGTTCCGGTGAATCCACTGTGACCAAAACTGCGTTTAGATGCCAATTTGGTGCAGGTTCCTCCTCCTTCTAATTTCGGTTTGTCAAACCCAATGCCGCGGTGATTATACGAAAATGGATTGGTTGTATACATGTCCACTACCTCCGGCTTTAAATACTGGACATTTCCCATAAAACCTTTATTTAAAAATAACTGCATCAACGAAGCTAAATCGGTGGCATTGGCAAATAGGCCGGCATGACCACAAACTCCTCCCAACATAGCGGCACCAGGGTCGTGCACATATCCTTTAACCAATTGTTTTCTGAATTTGGTATCATTTTCCGTTGGAGCGATCGTTGCGGCATTATAACAAGTTAATGGGTTGAATCCCATGGAACGCAAACCTATAGGCTCATACAGTTGTGTCCGTAGAAAAT
>CAIUSK010000522.1 GCA_903901805.1 uncultured Flavobacteriales bacterium | reverse complement strand
TGTAAATCCATTTAAATTTTTACCCGCTGGCGGTCAACTTTATCCATTTAAAGAGCCGTTTCCAATGCGTTACACCTCTTTGCCTCATATTTCTTTCGCGTATTGCTTTGGTTCTTCAGGTTTTCAATTTACAAAGGTTCAATATTCTCAAGCATTTTTAAAGGGTGTAATTATTAATCTTGACTTTTCAAATAATCAATCTGCTGGAATACTTAGAAATAGTGCCTACCAAGATAGAGATGTCTTACTTCGAATAAGTAAAAGCACAAAACGCCTTCATTCCCTGGTTAGTGCTCAGTTTGTTAATCGGAATTTTCAATGGAACGGTGGAATTACAAATGATTCCTTACCTCTAGATTTTAGTCTTGATTTAATACCGGTTAATAAGTCAGATGCCTCTTCAACTAATAAAGAGGTCAATATAGGATTGTTGAATAAGTTTACAATCAAAAATGATTCTATTAGAAAAATTGGACTCTATCTGTCAAATGTGTTTCTTTCTAAAAATCGAATCTATACAGAAACTGGAAATTTGTCATCAAGTTATTCCATGATTAATTTTGACAGTACTGAAACCAGAGATCATGTTCAGATTAGTACGCTTGAAAATGAAATTGGAACCTATATCCATCAAGGTCATTGGAAACTAAATGCGGGACTGATGCAGCGTTTTTGGAATTATAGAAACAATCAGATTTATCGAGACACGCTTGAGTTGGCGGTTAAGGAGAGTATTCAGTATTCCTCTCAATCGATTCGCTTTAACCAATCTTTTGAATATTTTATCCGAGGAAGGTCGGTTAGTTGGAGTAATAAATCAAAGTATGCCTTGAATTTGGGGAAATGGAATGTTCTTGCCGACTGGTCAATTGAGAATTCTCTTCCAGATCTATTACAACGGCATTATTCAGCCAACAATGTTAATTATCAATTACAAAGCTATCAATTGCAATTCAAAAATAATATTGGTTTGTCCACTTCCTATTCTTTTGCAAAGCATACTATTGGAATGAAGGCATCTCACATGTTCTTAAAAAACCCTTATTTTTTTGATGGTCAAATCTGGAAAAATGACATTTTCACTTCCTTACAGCTTTTTAAAATGGATTTCACCGTTGATTTCCATTGGAAGGGATTTTCTTTTAATCCACAATATTCTTTGTTGTTGCAGCCAACCAATTTAACGTTCCACCCGACGCATGTTGCCAAAGCAAGAATTGGATTGAAAGGTGGGATTTTCAAAAACAAGAAATTACAATCCTATATCGGGATTGAGCCACAGTGGATTGGTTCGTATAATAGGATTAGTTTTTTACCTGTTATGGATGTTTTTTTAGTGAATCAGTTGGCTGCAAAACAAAAAGGATTCTTTGATTTGGCGTTTTATACGGGTTTTGAATTAAAGGGATTTAGGTTTTTTGCAAGGGCTGAAAACATGGGTTACTTTTGGAATAATCGCATGTTACAAACTGTAAAGGGTTACCCAATTCCTCCACTACAAATTAGATTGGGAATCACTTGGGATTTCTGGAATTAAACAAAATAAATGGTGTTTATATGACAATTAATCGATTAGCCTGTATCCTATTAATCCTTCTTTTTACGAGTGATTTACTTGCAGGTAAATTATCAATTGAAGGGAAGTATCAAGGAAAAAATGTTTTTTTGTATAATCCAAACGATGGAAGTGGATTTGGGTTTTGTATTACTAAAATATACGTAAATGGGGATATTTTACCAGCGTCCTTAAACTCAACATCAGTTACCGTGAATCTTACGGCACTCAAAATGGCTATTGGAGAACCTGTCTTTTTGGTGATACATTATGGAGACGATTGCCTACCCAAAATTTTAAATCCCGAAGTGCTTTTACCAAAAAGTACTTTTGTGATAAACTCAATTGCTGCATCTTCTGGAGGAGAGTTGAAATGGTCCACAACAGGTGAAGCTGGTAAGTTAAATTTTATTATCGAACAATATAAATGGGATAAATGGGTTGCTGTTGGTGAAGTTCAGGGGGAGGGAGATGCAGGTTTGAATTCATATTCGTTTACTTTAACTCCTCATTCCGGAAAAAATGAGGTGCGAGTTTCACAGGTTGATAATACCTTAAAAAAGCGTTCCTCAAAGTCAGTGTTCTTTGTTTCCGCTATTGGAAAAGTATTAAAGAGCCCAACCAAGGTAAAAGACTTCATAAGTATGAAATCAAATGGTGTTGATGTAGAGACGTATTATGAAGTGTTTGATGCTTACGGGAATATTTTGAAAAGCGGAAAAGGGGCTAAAGTAGATTGTCGTAAACTAGTAAATGGATTGTACTATTTGAATTT
>CAIUSK010000521.1 GCA_903901805.1 uncultured Flavobacteriales bacterium | reverse complement strand
GGAGATGTTAAACTTTTAGATAAGAAGTTTAAAGCACGTAAGGGCAATGAGGGTAAGTCACTCTATATTGATTTTAATTTAGGAAAAGATACAACATTTATGATATCCTTTATTGAAGCAGAAAGTCTAGTTGTGCTTGTATATGAGAGCTATTGTCCTGATAGTTCATTTGGTTATACAATAAATAATACCAAAGAAGCTATAGAGTATCTATTAAAGCCTTAATTAATAAAAAAAATGAAAAAAGTAGTTTATTCATTGATCCTGTTAATTGGATTAGTCACAATTTCATCTTGTGGAAAGTATGAATCATCCAATTCTCAATACAAGTATGAAGTAACAGGAACCTCCAGCGATTACAGCGTAACCATTCAAAATACAGATGATAATACTCAACAATGGAGTTCTGTTTCTAATGGCTGGTATTATAGCTGGTCTCAGACTGGAACACGATGGTTATATTTATCTGCGCAAAATAATACAGCTAGCGGAAGTGTAACAGTTAAAATCTACAAAGACGGACAAGTTGTTGCCTCCAATACGAGTTATGGAGCAATAGCATAGCAACTGTAAGTGGAGATTACTAGTAACGGTTATAAAATAAAATGCTGCAATGAAAAGCCAACCTCGGTAAACTGGGTTGGTTTTTTTGATGATTTAAATGACATGTTTAGAGATCAAAAACCTTGATTCTAATCCAATCACAAGATTTGATTATATCTAAAAGCATATAAAAACAATATATCACACTTAAATATATGCTAAAGCATATAATATTGAATTCATTGGTTTGCTTCTTCTAAATTTAGTTGGATTATTTGATTTTAAAGTATAAAATACTTGACCCCTTTCAGAAAAAAATAGCCAATACCAAGGGCTATTAAGACCTGAACAATATTGATTTGAGGCCGTTGAGCCATTATTGGTTTAATTGCTTGGTTCATTATCGGTGGACCGAAGATTTTTTCCAGTTGTTGATGGTTCATTTTTTTGTTTTTTAGAATGCAACAATAAATCGATACTCCTATTATCGAAACTTGTAATTTTTTCATTTTTCGAAAATGCAAACCTAAAAAATCCCCGAATGACCTTTTCATTGCAGAATCAGTAAAAACAGCTTTAGCATTACACAATTGCCCGGTTAGTTGAAACCATATTATTACGTCCAGTGGATAATACCTGAACCAATCCTTTTTTTAAATTGAGCACTCGATTACGAAGGAATAGTAGAGAGTTGGATGCATGATGTAGAATTCAATCATCCAACTCGTTTTTTCTTAAATCCTTACTAACCACATATATTACAACTACCCCTGCTACAATCAATGAGATAGCTAACCAAGTTGTTAGATTTGAATTTTGTTTTTTAAGTATATTATTTTGCTGTATAACAGAATCAATTTGGAAATTATTACCCACGATTCTGTAAGATCCATGTTCTATCATAATTTTATTCTTTTTAAGGTTACCATTTTAAATTTTATTGTAATTGCAATATCCTTGATCACTGGAACTTCTTCTCCATCTACCGTTTCAAGCCCTGAACAAATGGTAAGATCTGCATTTTTGCCACGAAGAAATTCTATATGCACCTTACAAGTATCTTTTTTTCCAAGTAATTTATTATAAATCCAGTATGTTCTCATCATCGGTGATGTAACCACAGCCATCCGTTTTCTCTTTTCATTTTGAACCATATTATTGTTTATTTTTTGATGCCCATCAGCATATACTTTAGTGTTTTTTGTAGTTTCAATTTTATCGCCACAGCCACATTTGCAAATGCGCTTATGAATTGTTTTTTGTATCATTTTTTTTAGAGATTGGTGAATAATTGAGGTGAGCGTTGCTTTTTTATCAACAGCTCATGGATTTGTTCTTTGTTAAAATATACACGAGAAGCAATTTTAATCTCGGGAGGAAGAACACGGTGTCGTCGCCACTTGTCAATTGAAGCGGTGGTTACACCAAAGAGTTTGGCTGTTTCAATTCGGCTGTAAAGCGTTGGGTCTTCCTTTTTTGGACTAGTCTGTTCCTTTACAGACTTTAATTTTTCGTCCAGTACGTCCGAAAGGATGTTTCGGAGGTCATTGGTGGTAAGGGTTACAATCATTTTTTCTGAGTCTTTCATAGTTCTAATTTTATTCAAATTTAGATCTAAGACTCTGGATATCAAATCACCCCGTATTTGTCCGTATGATTTAATTAAATTTTAAACTCATATTTCTTTGGTTGACTGCTTCGGAAATTCTTGCGTAGATAAAATTCCTTTACTTCATTTAAAGACTCTTCCTTGTACATTAGAAAATTGAATCTTAAGAACTGTGAGGTATGGATAGCTACGTTTTTCTCATTAAAACCATATTTCTTGAAAAAGCTCCAAACAAAATAGGTTAAATGTGACTTAGGTAATTTTATGTTTAGTTTTTCTCTTGGTACAGCATTTCCAAAATTAAAATTTGCTATCACTAATTTTTCAACCTGATCCAGAGATAGAAGGCCCTTGTCAGATAGCTGCTTAAAATAGTTTGTAACAGATTCTACATCTCCAATAGGAGAATAACGATCCTCGTTTTCCATAGGATATTCACTATTCATTAAGGAATATGATTTTTTAGCATCTATCCAACCCTTTATTTTCAATAAATTAAATTCAAAACTATCCAAATTTGGTGCAGATAAAAAACGGATAGTTGTCAACAATGAATTCAAAAATTCATCTGGTTTTTCGGCTTTATTAAAAGATTCATCGAGTCGATTAGTCAATAAAACACTACTCAAACAAACTAATTCGAAGGAAAACCAAG
>CAIUSK010000520.1 GCA_903901805.1 uncultured Flavobacteriales bacterium | reverse complement strand
TTGCTATATGTTTTTATCTTGCCGTTTTTGTCAACCACAAAATTAACGACCACTTTTCCTTGAATGTTATTTTCTCTTTCCCAATTGGGATATACCAAATTCTGTTTTATAAAAGTATTCAAACTTCCGATTCCACCTTTAAATTCAGGCATTACATCTGCATAAACATATGGTTCTATTTGTAAATGATTGTAATCTGTAAAATCAACTTCGCCTAATAAATCTCTTTCTGGAATTTCTGGTGGCGTATTTTGTTGAGTTTTTACACTTTTATCAATCGTGTCTTGTTGCGGTTTCTCTTTAACATGGTTGTCAGTTGAGTCGGAAGGAATTATTTTTGTCTCAGATTTAATTACCTTTTTCTCAATGGGTTCGTTGCTACAACTCGCTAGAAGTAGGGTTCCAATCGTTAATAGGTAAAAGGAAAGATTCGTGTTTTTATGTTGTTTGGCTAATGCTTCAATGGTAACCAGAAAGTCTGTATTTGAAAAATCAAGTTGTGAACGATAAAATCTACCGCAGACTTTTTCATTTCTATGGTTGAATAGATATTCTAAAATCTCATTTCTGTCTTTATTTGTAAAGTCAATAACATTCTTATGGCAGTTGTCACAAAAACGAGAATTTAGTCCAATTTTCATTGTTTCCCAATTTTCAGGGCAAGGTTTTTTTATGTCTATGAGTTTTTCCATATTTGAGTTGGTTCCATTGTGTCTGTTTTAAACTACCACATAAGTTTTGCTGTCAGACGCTCGGCCCAACTTTCAAAATAAATTACTATTTCGAAGTTAAAAATATTTTCTTACTGATACATTGTTTTTAAGCTGCGCTGCAGACTTCATCTGTCGAAGTGAAGGCTGAGGGATCGAGCTAAACCCGTGTTCTGCGTATTTATTCTATTAGCAGCAAATAAAAAGGTTGTTTACTTAATGATAATTGAAATCTATTCAGCATTGGAATATTCCTATTCTCCTCGGTTAACATGAATGTGTCCTTTCGTACATTTTTTAATGTTTCAAAAGATATATGGAATGGTTTTTCACTAAAATTGACATTCAAATCTAATCCCGAAAAGAAATCAATACTATCTAAATTATTTATGGTAGCAATACATGAGTCAATTTCTCGTTTGATAATTTGTTTGTCAAAACCTTTGATGAAATAGATAATTTTAAGTGAATCTACGTTTCCTCTGTAATAATAATTGATTGAGTTTAGTTCATTTGCGGCTTTTATATAATCACCTGTTGCATCATAAATCTTTAAACGATTAAAAGCAATAGCTTCATCCGCTTCATACCGAGCATTACCACAAAAACCATAGTCCATTGAATCTGCTTTGTCAAGTAATCTTAATGCTTTCTTTAAATTGCCTTTTTCAAATTGCTTTTCTGCTTTCCGTATCATAGTAAACCCATTTTGACTCCAAATAATATTTATTTGAATAATAGCTAAAAAGAGAATAAAGATTTTCATAACTGTTTTTTTTCATGATGCATTTCATGGTCTTTTTCCACAAAGTGCATTCTTACGAATAAAGGTCCTCGCCCAGTCAATCGGCCCAACTTTCAAAGTAAATTAATATCTCGAAGTTAAAAAAATTTCTTACTAATAATTTGTTGTTTAGAAGAGATGGCTGAGGGATGGCATCATGACGGCTGTGATAGCACGTATTATTGACACCATTTTTCACCCTGTTTTACCAGAAAACTACTTTTTATCACAGGGTCCATATTTGTCATATGCATATTGAGGTATTATATCTCCAACAGATTTGCATTTCCCTTCAGTTTCCCATGAAATACCAATTATTCTATATCTAAGAATTAGTGAGTAATCCATTTTTTTGGATTTATTTTTTCTGAATTTACCGATTGGAACTCGCTTTGTAATTAATTGCACTTTATATCCATCAATTTCAGTGGTCTGAATACCTTGCGAAATCATTGGAGGTTCATGGATGATCGTCCAATTTGTGTCTATTGCTAATATTTTCAGTGCTCGGTTGATTTTTTTACCGATCAACAATCGATCAATTGTTTCGATTTTTGAAATACCTCTTGATTTCTCCTGTGAAAAAATTGAAGATTGGTAAAGAATAAAGACTGAGCATATAATAATTCTTCTCATAAGCAGAGTTTTTTGATAACCACTTAAATTATTTAACGATAATACACGGGCAATCGAGTTAACGGCTTTCATTTGCTGTATTTACTTTAAATTTCTATCACAATTTTAACTTCTTTCATAATGCAATCATACGGATTTTTACGGGTAGCCACACAATATTTAATCCGATCAAGATCTTGTCTATTCATCTCGGTCTGAGAGTAGACTGTTATTTTATCTTCCAATAATTATACGATTTGTTTTGCGGAACTTCTATAAACCTTTTTTACTTTGAAATTAGGACATTATTTTTGATTGGCCTAAGTTTTATCGTAAACCAAAGAATAATCAATAGTATTGACAATTTGACAAAAGTCCCACATGATTTTATTAAAACACCATATTCTTTTTGCCAGTAAAAATCATTCACGTCAATGTAGAAATACATATAAGTGAACATGACGTATCCTGTCAATATCAAATAAATACTTATTGTTATGGAATTAAGCCAGGTTTTGTTTAAGAATGTTTGAGCCAAATATATTAACGCAATCAACTTAAGCAGGTCATACTTATAGTGCACCATTATACCACTTGCATAATAGACATACCTTAATTTGGCAATAATCCAAACAAGAAGGAATAGAAAAATTATTCCATTGATAATTCTTTGGTTTTTATCCTTGTTTAATACGTGTGTCAGATTTCGCATGGAATTCGATTGCCGTTAATGGTTTACTGTTTGGCGAGCGGCCGAACTTTCAAATTAAATTAATATTTCGAAGTTAAAAATATTTTCTTACTAATAAATTGTTGTTTAGCTGCGCTGCTGACTTCGTCGGTCGAAATGAGATTGGAGGGTTGGCGATTGTGGTACTATTAGAGTCATCTTTTTCTTATTTCTTGATAGCCTTCCATTAGGATTTCAATGGTTAATTTATTGTATAAATTGTTTGTTTTATTCTTTGTTTTAATTTCTTCTAGCTTATTTTTTGCCTCCAGTTTTTGATTGTTAAGATATAAGCATACAATGTAATTCAATGCTAAATCTGGGTTCTCTGTGATTTTATCCCTAAGGTCGTTCTCGTAGATATGTAGTGCTTTTCTATACAGTGATTTGGCTTTTTGGCCCTCATTATTTGATTCACGAATCATACCTTCAATCATGAAGAACTCCGGGTAATTTTTATAAATCCTCTGAGCTCTATGGCAAAAATTGAATGCTCGAGTTTTGTCTTTATCAAGTCTGGCAAACCTAATTATTCCAAAATGAGGTTCGATATAAAGTGAATCGATACTTATTGCTCTCTCTAAAATGGTTATAGCACTATCTACTTTTTCACTGTATTCATTTTCCAACATGGCCATTTTCATTGCTTCTTTATAAAGCATTATAGCATCTTTATTCGGTATATGTTTTTTGAATTCTTCTTTTGAATCACATCC
>CAIUSK010000519.1 GCA_903901805.1 uncultured Flavobacteriales bacterium | reverse complement strand
GGATGTGATTCAGTATTGATAACCACATTGATTGTTAACCCAATTTACGTTACAAACCTAACCGCAGCAATCTGTCAAGGCGAAAGTATTTTGTTGGGTGGATCAAATCAAACTACTGCCGGAATCTATTTCGATACACTTTCAACCAACAAAGGCTGTGATTCCGTTTTACGCACTACATTGATTGTAAATCCGGGTCATGTGGTTTCTGTTTATTCATCAATTTGTGAAGGAGAAAGTATTTTTCTAAGTGGTTCAATCCGAACAACTCCTGGTGTTTACATAGATAGTCTTCAAACAGCAACTGGATGTGATTCAACGGTTTATAATGTCTTAAGTGTGAATCCAACTTATGATTATAATTTAACTCTGACTATTTGTGAGGGAGATAGTGCTTTGATTTTTGGAGAGTATCAACAATTTGCAGGTACTTACATACAAAGTTTGACTACGCAATTTGGTTGTGATTCAATAAGAACAATAGTTTTGGAAGTAAATCCTATCGAGAATACAGTTCTGAGTGTTTCAATCTGTGAAGGCGATAGTTTAAGCATCGGAGGAGTTTATCAAACTCAACCAGGAGTTTACTACGATGTATTTCAAACCTTATCTGGTTGTGACTCTGTTACACAGGTTAATCTACTTGTAAAACAGAACATTATAACAACAATTTATGCTTCTATATGTGAAGGAACGTATTATATGTTCGGAGAGCTTATGTTGACGAGTTCAGGATCTTATTTTGCATCAGTTCCTTCTGTAACGAGTTGTGATTCAATAATAAATACCATTTTAACAGTTCATCCAAATAAAGAAGTTTTCATCAATGCTTCAATTTGTGAAGGTGATAGTACATTTTTAGGAGGAAATTATGTGTTTGATGCTGATACTTACTCCGATACATTAACTACCAGCACGGGGTGTGATTCAATTATTATTACCAAATTGAAATTAATTCCTTATCCTACTGCATTGTTCTCCGTTGAGACGATAACTGAAAACTCATTTAATTTCATCAATCAATCGACAAATTCAAATTCGTATTATTGGAATTTTAATGACAGTCAAAACAGCGTAGAACAGGATCCCTACCATTCATTCAATACAACGGGTAATTATATAGTTGAATTGATTGCAACCAATAAATGTGGATCAGACACATCGAGTCAAGTTGTAAATGCTAAAATTGACATTGATTTTTACAATGGATTTTCACCAAACTCGGATGGTAAGAACGATTACTGGAACATTCCAATCTTAAATTATTTTGCCGAAAATAAAGTGACAATCATAAATCGTTGGGGAAATGAGGTTTGGATTACTGAAAACTATGATAACGAGATAAACCGATTCGAGGGTAAAAACACCAATGGAGAAGAACTCGCAGATGGAACTTATTTCTACATCATTGAATACGGAGAGGAAGAAAAACGAGGCTGGGTATTTATTAAGAGATAAATCGTATCTCGACATAAAACGGCAAACTCTCAACAAGTCGCTCGATACTCCATAAAAAATAGGCAGATCGAGCGGAGTTGAGGGATACGAATTAAGCTGAAAGACAAAGTATAGCGACAAGAAAACGAAAACAAGAAAACGAACAAATTATGAAAACAATAATCATCATAAGTGCATTCATCGTTGCTTCTGCAGTGCATGCGCAACAAGACGCCAGTTTCTCGATGTATTTTTTTAATCCAACATTTATAAATCCTGCTTATGCAGGAAGCAGAGAAACATTTTCTGGAACGTTGGTTCATCGCAGTCAGTGGGCTGGAATGGAAGATGCGCCGAGTACTCAAATCTTGAGTTTACATAGTGCTGTTCCAAATACTAAACTGGGACTGGGATTGCAAGTGTATAACGATAAAATCGGTCCTATGAGAAATACAGGAATCAATTTAACTTATGCGTACCATATTCCAGTAACAAAAACGGCTAAATTATCCTTAGGAGTGACCGGAATGCTCAATAATTTAAATATTAAATGGGATCGAATTCACGTGGAAGATCCCACTGATTTATCTTTCTTAGATAATCCTGCCAACAGTTGGGTTCCAGATGCTGCATTTGGAATGTATTTTTATCAAAAACGATTTTATGCAGGACTAAGTTCCAACCACCTCATGGAGTCTAAATTTGGTTTTACGAAAACTGCAGGGTCTGATCAAGCGCGATTTTTTAGACAGTATTTTCTGACATCAGGAATTGTATTGCCCTTGAAAAGTCAGCTAGACTTACGTCCATCCATTTTAGTGAAATATGTTCAAGCTTCACCGGCGGTTATTGATGTGAATGCAACATTGATTTTCAGTAAACGCTATTATTTTGGATTGGGGTATCGCTACGGAGATCGAATAAATATGAATGGTTCCGATAATATGTTGGTTGCCCTCGTTCAATTTGAATTTTCGAATTTATTGCGCTTGGCCTATTCTTTTGATTATTATATCAATCAAACAGGTTCTTACAATAGCGGAACCCATGAAATCATGCTGGGATGGGATTTAAGTCCTGCTAAAACCAAAATGTCAAATCCACGATTTTTTTAATCAAAACCAAAACACAATGAAAAATATATTTTTTACACTGCTAATTCCATTTATGGGATTTGTAGCAAACGGACAAACTGCAAAATCAGATCGAAAATTTGAACACTGGGATTATTTTAAAGCAGCCAAGTTGTATGAAAAAAAAGTAACAAAAAACCCCAATGCTGATGATTATTACAAATTGGGTGAGTGTTACCGAAAAATGAACAACTACAAAACGGAAGAACAAGATGCTTATGATCATGTAAATTCTTATGGTCGATATTCGGATCCGGAATTTTATTTTCATTACGGCCAAGTTTTAAAAACTAACGGGTTGCATGAACAAGCAAAAAAAGCTTTTCTCAATTTTCAACTGGCTAAGCCCAACGATCCTCGAATTCCACACATTCAAGAATCATGGAGGATTTTGGAAGAGGATATTCAATCAGATCAACCAGTGGTGATAGAAAATATGGTTTTTTCCAATACCGAGTTTTCCGATTTTAGTCCTGTACTTTATCAAGAATCTGTAGTTTTCACATCCTCCAGGAAATCACAAACCCACTCTAAAAAAAATGGATGGAATGGACAATCATATTTTGATTTATACCAATCTAAAATTGAAAGCGATGGAAAAAATTTGTTGGAGGTAGTCCCTTTTGGTGGAAAAAAAGTCAACAAACGATACCACGATGGTCCGGTATGTTTCTCGAAAAATTATGATACTATGTATTTTTCTAGAGTTGATAAATTTTTAAAAGGGAAGGATAGAAAGGACCTTGAAATTGAGCGCATCAAACTTTTTAGTTCAGTTAATCAAAATGGAAAATGGTTAAAAGCAAAACCATTGCCATTTAATAGCGATATTTACTCCGTTGGAAATCCATGCCTAACCGCGGATGGAAAACGCTTGTATTTTGTTTCTGACATGACATCAGGAAGGGGAGGGACAGATATTTTTTATTCAGAATTGACTAACGGTACTTGGAGTAAACCAATCAACGCAGGAACATCTGTTAACACAATAAATAATGAAAATTTCCCCTCATTGGATGCTAATGGGAATTTATATTTTTCCTCGGATGGATATGCTGGATTTGGCGGGTTTGATCTTTGCGTTTCAAAAATGGAGAAGAACCAACTAGGAAAGGCTCATGTACTAAAACAACCCATAAATTCTGCTTATGATGAAATTGGTTTAATTTCTTTCAGCGATAATAAAAAGGGGTATCTAAGCTCGAACAGAAAAACTCAAATAAATGGTGACGACGACATCTATTATTTCGATTTTACCGGTTTAAAAGATACTAACTTACTTTTATCTGATTATATCATCGGATGGAAAGAAAAGAAGGATTCGATGATAGTAGCGAAAGTAATTGACAGTTTGCCAGTGGTTGTAAAAGTGACCGATTTTGACTCGTTTGTTGATTCATTGGGTTACACAACCAAAGATGGAATTGACTTTATCATCTATTTTGATTTCGATAAGTATTTTATTCGTCAAAATGAAAAATCGAAATTGGAACAAGTGAAAGCAGAACTTTCTAAAAACCCTTCCTCCATGCTTGTTATTGGAGGTCACACGGATAGTTACGGAACACCAGAATACAACATGGTTTTATCCAAAAATAGAAACCAATCTGTCATGAACCATTTAGAAAAAAATGGAATTGATCCCAATCGCATCCAAGCAACAGCCTATGGTTTAACCAAATTAGTTAATAATTGTACCGAAGGGGATCGTTGTTCCAAACAAGAGAATCAGCTCAATAGAAGGGTTGAAATGAAATTAGTTAAGAAAAAACCATGATGAGTTTACAACGAAAAGGTGATAGCTGACAGTTAAGCATCGCGATAAAAAACAACAGACTCATAACAAGTCGCTCGATACTCGTCCAGTTATATAGAAATAAAAGCAGAACGAGCGGCTTGTTATGAGTTATCGAAGTTGGTCGAGATCTGCTCCGAAAAAAGCTTAAAACTGTTTGATTAAACTATAATATTCAACACTTTTCTGCAACTTGTACAAAGGAAGTGTTTCCATTAATTCTTTAGCTCTAGCTTCGTCAATGCCTTTAAAAATTAAGATAGCTCCATTTTTGGAATGTCTTAAAAATAAGCTTTCTAAAACACCTTCTTCTTTCCATTTTGCCACGACTTCTTGTTCGTGTTTAATTATTTCCTGAAAGTTTGCAGGTAAGTTTTCTGTGTCAATGGTTAAAATTGCTTGAATTCTGTTTTGTTCCATTTTATTTATATTAGATTGTGAATGAATTTTATTTGAAAATATTAATATTACGAATAGTAATGAGATTTGGATATTTTTTTTTGTCATTATTTTACAAATTTATTGTTCTAAAAATGGATAATCAATATACCCTTGATCTTTCCCACCATACATCGTAGCTCGATCTGGTTCATTCAGTTCCGCATTCAATTCAAAACGCTTCGGTAAATCTGGGTTAGCCAAAAACAACGTTCCGTAAGAAATAAGTTGTGCAATTCCTTTTTCCAATTCAGCTTCGCCGGTTTCTCTGTTGTAACCACAGTTTGCAATGATTGGATGATTAGAGATTTTTCCGAATGTCTCCACTGAGTTCAAGGGATATTGTGGAAATTTATCGCCTGGAAAGGGAACGTTCATTATATGAATGTATGAAAGCGGCATATTATTCAATTCGTTGATAAGTAAGGTGAATTGTTCTACCGGATTTTCGTGTGAAATACTATTGTAGGTGCTTGTTGGGGAAATTCTAATTGCTACTTTATCAGCGCCGATTGCGTCAACCATTTCTTGCATTACTTCCAACACAAAACGATTTCTGTTTTCATGACTTCCACCATAGTTATCCTCCCGTTTATTTGAACTTTCAGCCAAAAACTGATTGGGTAAATAGCCAAATGCTGCATGAAGCTCAACACCATCAAAT
>CAIUSK010000518.1 GCA_903901805.1 uncultured Flavobacteriales bacterium | reverse complement strand
GCTAGCGAATATAAGTTTCATGTATTTAGAATCCCTGAACTCCGTTTACAGTTGTATATTTTAACACATTCTTTTTTTCAGGGTGAATTCGTGCAAAAGCCGATTGAACGGCTAAAGTCCCTTCATGAAAACCACAAAGAATCAATTTGAGCTTATTTTCATAGGTATTTACATCACCAATAGCATATATACCCGGAATATTAGTAGAATAATCTAAGGTATTTACTTTGATAGCACTCTTCTCAATTTCTAAACCCCAATCTGCTATTGGGCCTAAACTCGGTTTTAGTCCAAACAGCGGAATCAAATGATCCGCTTCAATTTCCATTAATCCATTGGCTTGATGAGTAATTTGAACTTTTTCCAGTTTGCCATTTCCAGAAATTCCAGTAACCTCTGCTTCTGTAATTAAATTGATTTCACCTTTTCCAGCCATATCAATTACTTTTTGAACTGAATCTAAATGACCTCTAAATGAACTACTTCGATGAACAAGAATAACCTCTGAAGCAATATTATTTTCTGCAAGAAATATAGACCAATCCAAAGCCGAATCTCCTCCACCGGCAATAACACATCGTTTACCTTGATAAAAATTCGGGTCTTTAATAATGTATTCCACACCATTATCCTCAAATTTTTCCAACCCTTCAATAGGGGGCTTCCTTGGCTCAAAAACTCCCAATCCACCAGCAATCATAACGATGGGTGCTTCATGCTTTGTCCCTTTAATGGTAGTTACGATAAAATTACCTGCTGCTGTTTTTTCTATTGTTTGGGCTGCTTCGCCAAGTGTAAAACCCGGCTTGAAAGGAGCAGCTTGAGTCATTAGGTTGTCAATTAATTCTCCTGCCAATATACTTGGAAAACCAGGAATATCATAAATTGGCTTTTTAGGATAAATCTCAGAACATTGTCCACCTGGTTGAGGAAGAGAATCTATTAAATGACATTTCAGTTTTAGTAGACCGGCCTCAAAAACAGTAAACAAACCTACAGGCCCTGCTCCAATAATAATTATATCAGTTTGAATCATGTAAAAAGGAATAAAAATAATTATCTAACACACCATTAATCAAATTGTTTTGACTACTAGTTTATTCTTATTAATAACTTATTTCGCATAATTTATGGATCTCTTCTCGCGAATAACGGTAACCTTTACTTGTCCAGGATAAGTCATTTCCGTTTGAATACGATGAGAAATGGTAAAAGATAATTCATCTGCTTTTGAGTCAGTCACTTTCTCTGCCTCTACCATAATTCGTAATTCTCTACCTGCCTGAATAGCGAAAGCACTAGAAACGCCATCATAAGACAAAGCAAGCGCCTCTAAATCTTTAATCCGCTTGATGTACGCATCCACTATTTCGCGGCGTGCTCCAGGACGTGCTCCGGATACAGCATCACAAACTTGAACAATTGGAGAAATCAAGGAAGTCATTTCAATTTCATCATGGTGAGCTCCAATTGCATTCAATACTTCCGCCTTTTCGCCGTACTTTTCTGCGATTTTCATACCTAAAATAGCATGCGGCAATTCTGGTTCTTCATCGGGTACTTTTCCAATATCGTGCAACAAGCCAGCTCGTTTAGCTATTTTGACGTTCAGTCCGAGTTCGGCTGCCATAATTGCACAAAGATTTGCTACTTCACGTGAGTGTTGCAATAAGTTCTGACCATACGAAGAACGATATTTCATTCGTCCAACCATTCGAGTTAATTCAGGATGTAAGCCATGAATTCCAAGATCAATACAAGTTCTTCTTCCCGTTTCAGCTATTTCTTCTTCTAATTGTTTCCTTGTTTTGGCTACAACCTCTTCAATTCGAGCAGGATGAATTCTACCATCTGAAACCAATTGATGCAACGCCAATCGAGCAATTTCTCTTCTAACGGGATCAAAACAAGAAAGTATAATCGCTTCGGGCGTATCATCAACCACAATTTCAACCCCTGTTGCAGCTTCAAGAGCTCTAATATTTCTCCCTTCACGACCGATAATCCTTCCTTTAATTTCGTCAGATTCTATATTAAATACAGAGACTGCATTTTCTATAGCTTGCTCAGTAGCAACACGTTGAATGGATTGAATGACGATCTTTCGTGCTTCGCGGTTAGCATTAAGTTTTGATTCTTCAACTATTTCCTTGATATGTACCAAAGCATTTGTTCTCGCTTCATCTTTCAATGCCTCAACCAACATTGTTTTTGCTTCTTCTGCTGGAAGTCCGCTAATTTTGGATAATTCAGCAACCCTTTTCTGTTGCATCTTATCCAATTCTTGATTTTTAATTTCTAGTGCTTGGACTTTAGCATCGAGTTCAAGTTGCTTTTTCTCTAGCTCTTTTTCTTTTCTTCCAAAATCCTCCATTTTTTGATTGACCGATTTCTCCTTGTTTCGGATACGATCTTCACCAGACTGAATTCTTCTTTCTTTCTCTTTAATTGTTGTCTCGTGTTCCTCTTTTAATCGTAGGAAATTTTCCTTTGCTTGAAAGATTTTATCTTTTTTGATGTTTTCACCATCCGCTTCAGCATCCTTAATTATCCTCTCCCGTTTTGCTTTTAGCATCGTTTGTTGAATAATGGCTACCGCCCCACCTCCTCCTGCAAGACCGATTAACAGTCCAATTACACTTTCCATAACAACTTAATTTGTTTTTAACAATTACAATAAGCTATCGGAGAACTGGTAAATTAAAGATCAAGTTTACTTTCAATATTAGACAAAGCTTCTTCAATTTCAGAATAATCTGGATCTTCCGTTTTATTTGATCGAGTAGATGCTTTAGAAAGCAATTGTAAAGAAGACATTGCCAATAAATCCTGCATATCTTTTACCGCATAATTCTCTTGTAATAAACGAATTGCGCGATTGATATCCTCTGCTGCTTTTTGAATTTGAACCTCCTCACCTACATTCACTTTCAAGGGATAAGTTCTTCCTCCAATAACAACTTGTAATGACAATTTCTCCATGAACTATTTTTTAAGTTGTTCAATACAGTAATCTATTTCTTTTACCAATTCATCAATTTCTTCCTCAGAACGACCAACTGGCTTTTGAGAAAGATCAATAACTTGTTTTTTAGCCAAATCCAATTCATGATTTAAATTCTCAATCGTAGTTTGCATCTGTAATGCATTTTGAGCTTTCTCATGAAGTTCATCCTTCAACGATTGAATTTCAGAAGACATAGCTGCATTTTGAGTTTTAAGCTCAATTAAACCTTGCATTAATGTTGCAATTTTTGCTTTTATACTATCTATGCTATTCTGAATTCTCTCAGTCATAAAAAATGGCTTTGTACAAAGTTAGCATTCCGAGTAACATGATTGATCAATTCACACGAATATTTTTAACTTTCATTACATTTTAAGAATTATTCGTTCGATAATAAATCGCGGTTTTGCACACTCTTTTGTTTGAACGTAGCACAACATGATCAAGAATAAGACCTAAAAAAAACTACATTTGAAAATGCTTTCACACTTCATACAATTGACTACCACTATTTTTTGGTGTTTCTTTACCTTCATTGGATTTTCGCAAGAATATAATTTTCACAAACCCTTATCCATTCCTTTAAATATCGGAGCTTATTTTGGTGATTTAAGACCGAATCATTTTCATATGGGCATTGATTATAGAACAAACGGATTGGAAGGATTAAATCTACATGCTATTTCTGATGGCTATTTCGCCCGGGTTAGAATTACACCTTATGGATATGGGAAAGTGGTTTACATTAATCATCCTAATGGGATTACAAGTGTTTATGCTCATTGTTCATCTTTTGTTGGCAAATTGGACTCTCTTGTTACTTCAAGAAAAATAAGTACTCAATCCAATGAAATCGAACTTTATTTAGACCCTCACGACATCCCAGTAAAACGAGGCGAGGTTTTCGCACTTTCAGGTAATACTGGTAGTTCAACAGGGCCCCATTTACATTTTGAAATTAGAGAAACAGCAACAGATGCTGCTATGAACCCACTGCTTTTTGGGCTTGGAAATAAAGACACATACAAACCATCTATTAGTTCAATAAAAATTTATGGCCTCAGTAATGAAGGATACATCATTCCAACTAAACACAAAACAGTAAGTGTTTCAAATGGAAGTTTAACATCCGGAAATCAAATAATATTACCTGCAAGTTTTACCATGGTAAATGGCTCAATTGGAATTGGAATATCCGGACATGATGCTCATGCGAATGGATCTTGTGGGTTATATGAAAATAAAATGTCCTGCAATAATGAATTAATTTACCATACAAAATTGGATAAAGTAAAATTTGAGGAAACCCGATACATTAATACATATAAAGAATTTACGGCTTTTAAAAATGGAATCAAAATTCATAAGTTGTACAAAAACCAAATGAATAGGCTAGCAGTAAACGAAACAAATTCAAATGGAAGATTTAAAATATACCCCTGTGATAGTGTTCCTATTTCAATTGAAACAATTGATGCAATGTCAAATAAACAACAAGTAAAATTCGGTTTATCTATAAACTCAGGGCAAATGGATACTACTAAAATATTTTTTCCTGAAAAAAGTTTTTGGCTGCCTAACCGAAACTACACCATTGAACTATCAAATAGCACACTCTTTTTTGATTCATTAAGCTTATACGAACCAACGAAAAAAAACATTGTAGACAATCAATTGAAAATTAGTTTTGGTGACCCTAAGGAAGCTATACATAATCCAATATTAATTTCATTTTCTAACTGGAAAGGAAACAACAATAATAATAAAAATTATTTCATTGGATATTTCAATGGGAATAAATACGAATATTGTGAAACCGATATTGAAAACGATCTATTAAAAACAAAGGCCCTTAAATTTGGGACATATAAAGTATTAGTGGATACAATAAAGCCTAAAATCACTACACTCAGTTATTCAAGTAAAGGGATTTCTAGCAAGGCCAAAACACTTACTTGGACAATTAGTGACTCTGAGTCCAAAATTTTTAAATACGATGTATTTATCAATAATGAATGGATTCCTGCTGATTATGAATACAAGACCAAGCAACTTAAGTGTGTGATCAAAACAGCGATTAAAGAAATCGGGTGTATTCAAGTTATTGTTACAGATGTTTGTGGTAATCAAACAAATTATGAAACAACCATTCCTTAAATGAATTAGGGATTCTACGTGAAACTTATCTAAACGCTATGGATTGGTAAAAATATCAACGCAAAAAAAAGACTGCTTTCGCAGTCTTTAAATAAGTTATCAATGTTCCTCTTCGCCATCAGCTAGTGGCACATTTTGAGGGATAAAATCATTCTCTGCACCTGGCTTAGAATAATCGTAAGGCCATCTATGTACAGTTGGAAGTTCACCTGGCCAGTTACCATGAATATGTTCCACTGGTGTAGTCCATTCTAGGGTGTTAGAATTCCAAGGATTTTGAACTGCTTTAGGACCTCGGTATATACTATAAAAGAAATTGAATAAGAACAACGCTTGACCGAGAGCTGCAGTAATAGCAAACAAGGTTACTATAACATTTAAATCCATGATCATCTCAAATGAATTTGTATCAAACTCATTATAGACAGAATAATCATAATATCGACGTGGTGCTCCAGCTAGACCCACGAAATGCATTGGGAAAAATACACCATATGCTCCGACAAGGGTAATCCAGAAGTGAGCATAACCCAGTCGAGTATTCATCATACGTCCGTACATTTTTGGAAACCAATGATAAACACCTGCAAACATTCCAAAGACTGCTGACATTCCCATTACTATGTGAAAATGAGCTACAACAAAATACGTGTCATGAATTGCTATATCCAAGGCAGAATCAGCCAAGATAATACCAGTAACACCACCTGTAATGAACGTAGACACCAAAGAAATGGCAAACAACATTGCAGGAGTAAATATTAATGATCCTCTCCATAGAGTAGTCAAGTAATTAAACACTTTTACAGCAGAAGGAATTGCGATCAACAATGTAGTGAAAACAAAGACACTACCAAGAAACGGATTCATACCTGTAACAAACATATGGTGTCCCCATACAATAAAGGATAAAAAACCAATTGCTAAAATTGAACCAATCATCGCTCTGTAACCAAAAATTGGTTTTCTGGAATTCGTAGAAATTATTTCAGATGATAAGCCTAACGCAGGTAATAAAACGATATATACCTCAGGGTGACCAAGAAACCAAAATAAATGCTGATACAATAAAGGTGAGCCTCCATGATTAGTAAGCATTTCTCCACCTACTATAATATCAGAAAGATAAAAACTAGTACCCGCTAATCTATCCATCGTTAATAATAATGCCGCGGACAACAAAACAGGGAAGGATAACACACCAAGAATTGCAGTAACAAAGAAAGTCCAAATTGTTAGAGGCATTCTAGTCATTGTCATACCTTTTGTCCTTAAATTTATTACAGTTACAATGTAATTTAAGGAACCAATTAATGAACCAGCAATAAAAATCGTCATTGATATTAACCACAAAGTCATCCCCAAACCAGATCCTGAGACTGCTTGAGGCAGAGCCGAAAGCGGCGGGTATATTGTCCAGCCTGCCATAGCAGGGCCTGATTCAACAAACAAAGAAATAAGCATTATAACAGATGATATGGCAAAGAACCAATATGATAACATATTCAAAAAGCCAGAAGCCATATCACGAGCACCCAATTGCAACGGGATTAAGATATTAGAAAACGTTCCAGATAATCCACCCGTTAATAAAAAGAATACCATTATAGTACCATGGATAGTAACTAATCCAAGATACATATCTTCTTTTAAAACTCCACCTGGAGCCCATTTTTCACCTAGAAAGAACGAAAGTGTTTCTGAACTTTCCCCCGGCCATGCTAATTGAATACGAAATAAAATCGATAACAACATTGCAATGATGCCCATAAACACTGCAGTTATTAAAAACTGCTTCCCAATCATTTTATGATCTTGACTAAAAATATATTTAGAAACAAATCCTTCTTCGTGATGATCATGTCCATGAT
>CAIUSK010000517.1 GCA_903901805.1 uncultured Flavobacteriales bacterium | reverse complement strand
TAGAAGTTGGTCACCCTCCTGGCGCGCCTTTGTTCATGGTAATTGGACGAATGTTCACTTTCTTTGCTGACCCAACAGACGTCGCAGTATGGATTAACCGTCTTTCTGCTTTATCGAGTTCTTTCACCATTTTATTTATGTTTTGGTCTCTCACTATTTTGATCAAAAAAATGGTGTTGATGAAAAAAGAGGAACTTTCATTGGGAGATCAAATTGCCATTTTTGGTAGTGCCGTGGTTGGTTCTTTAGCTTATACTTTTTCAGAATCTTTCTGGTTTTCAGCAGTTGAAGGGGAAGTGTATGCGATGGCATCTCTTTTCACAGCAATCATTTTTTGGGCAGCCCTGAAATGGGACGAAGAAATGGCTTTGATTAAAGATAATCGAAAATTATCGGATGAAGGACAAGCAAGATGGTTAATATTGATTATGTTCCTTCTTGGTCTTGCGGTTGGGGTGCATTTATTAGGGATATTAGTTGTTCCGGCAATTGGTTTTATTTTGTATTTCAGGTATCAACCTAAAGTAACTCCCAAAGGACTAATCTATACAGCAATAATTTCAGTATTTGTACTCGGTTTTATTCAAGAAGGAATCATTCCGGGATCTATTTCTTTGGCGTCTTCATTTGAGGTTGCCTTTGTGAACTCATTGGGACTTCCCTTTTTCTCTGGTACAATATTCTTTTTTATTTTGCTGCTAATTGTCTGTGTTATTGCCATTAGAGTTGCTCGAAAAAAGAAAAAACACATTGTGTATAATGCCGTAATGGGATTAATTGTCTTGTTAATCGGATATGGCTCATTCGCTGTAATTGTTATCCGTTCCAACGCCAATACCCCGCTAGATGAAAATGATCCTGAAAACCTTGTGACACTTCATTCTTATTTGAAACGTGAGCAATATGGTTCGGCACCTTTAATTTCTGGGCCGCATTGGAATTCAGTTGAAAATGATCGAGAAGAATTTAAAAGTTTATCTCCTTTTTACCTGCGCAGATTTGTGGTATCGAAGGGTGATTTGGAAATCAAAGCATTTAAAAATGAAGCAGATGCGCAAGCTTTTGCTTCCAAGGAAGGTGGTGAAGTTCAAGAAAAATACTTTGAAAGTAACTCGTCAGTCCGTGAGAAAAGCGTCGCTACCTACTCTGGTGATCAGGCAACCTTATTTCCGAGAATGTATTGGAATCAAGAACAACAACGCATAAATGGATACAAACGTTGGTCCGGATACGATGAATCTTCAGGTGATGAAACGGCCATTGGTAAAGATGGACAACGACTGCCAACAATGGGTGAGAATTTATCCTACTTCTTTAATTACCAGGTAAACTGGATGTATGTGCGTTATTTCATGTGGAATTTTGCAGGTAGACAAAATGATATTCAAGGTCACGGTGATGCCATGCGTGGTAACTGGCTAAGCGGTTTTTCCTTCATCGATGAAATGCGTTTAGGAAGTCAAGAAAATGCACCTTACTTTACAAAAGAAAATAAATCGAATAATAAATTCTTTTTAATTCCATTGATTCTTGGGATTTTAGGACTCTTTTTTCATTTTTACAAAGCGCCAAAAGATGCTTTTGTATTGTTTTTAGCATTTATTTTTACCAGTCTTGCAATTGTAGTTTATTTGAATCAAAAACCTTTTGAACCAAGAGAGAGAGATTATGCCTATGCAGGTTCTTTTTATTTCTTTGCGTTTTGGATTGGTATTAGTGTATATGCCTTATATGAATCTTTTACGCGGTTTGCTACAAAGGATGTTTTACGATTAGTTTATACATTTTTGGGCGGGATGCTCGTTTTTGCAATACTTGATACCAAAGGAGATAGTGGTCTTTCGTCAACCTTAACATGGATTCTAATTGCTGCTGGAGGCATTGGTTTAACGCTGTTCATGAGAATATTGAAAAATGTTTTACCCAGCGAGAATTCAGGTGCCATTTTAGCAACTGTTTTTGGTCTTGCAGCTCCACTGATTATGGGAATGCAAGGGTGGGATGATCACGATAGAAGTGGTAAGACTTCCGCACACGAATTAGCCTCTAATTACTTGAATTCATGTACCCAAAACTCTATTTTGTTTACAAATGGGGACAATGATACTTTCCCACTTTGGTATATGCAAGAAGTTGAAGGAATGAAAACAGACGTACGTGTGTGTAATCTTTCATTAATGCAAACAGACTGGTATACCGAACAAATGAAAATGAAGGCTTACACTTCTGATCCATTGCCAATTAAATTCAGAGAGGATCAAATTTTGATGTATGCCGGAAATACAGATCAGGTTTTGTTTTCAAGCTTGCTATCACTAGCTAACATGAATGCAGGAGATTCAGTTTTGAAAAAAATCATCAGTTTGCGTTTAAAACAAATGCCAAATGAGGCAGTACTGAGCACCAAAAAATTCATGAATAACATTCAACCATTAATTAATACAATTACTGCTGAAGGAGAAAACCAAGCATTATTAAACAAGGTGAAAGCTAAGTTTATGACCTTAGACTCTACCAATATGGTAAATGACGCTTTTGCCAAAACATATGGTACGTTGGAGTTAATTCAAGGGATGAGTAATAGTCAATTTAAAGGGTCTGAAGAATTGATGAAACAACTTCAAAAAGAATTTGAAAACTATGAGAAACCTTGGGATTATACCAATTTAAGTACTGCTATGGAATTTGTTCGTAATGACGAGAATCAAGTTGTTTATGAAGGACAAAGCAAGTTGAGAGTTTTTCCTTCTTCAGGATTCCTTCTTCCTGTGAATGCAGATAATGCTGTTAAATCAGGAATAATTACAGCCGCTCAAAAAAGTAGCTGTTTTAAAGAAATTAAATTTCAATTTGAGGAACAAGGATTAACTAGAGAACAAGTAATGATGCTTGATATCATGGCGAATAATGAGTGGAAACGTGGTATTTTCTTCTCAAGTCCAGGAGGATCTGATGTGGCTATGGCCTTGAACAAATCAGGGTATATTAAGCAAAATGGTGTAGCGTATGTATTTACTCCAATAAACGATAGACGAAACCGTTTTGACGACGAGGTTATGTATGCCAATTTGATGAAAAAATACGACTTTGGCCATATGAATAACCCTTCTGTTTTGACAGATTATTATGCAAGAAGACATACATCTCAATATCGTTTCCAGTTTATGGCGTTGGCGCAACATTATTTAACATTGGCTGACGAGGAAGAAACATTTTATAAAAACCCAACCGAATCTGCTGAATATTATAAACGCAGTGGAGAGGAAAGCAAAGCAAAATTCTTATTGGATGGACAAGCATCTGCTAAAACACGTATTCAAGGATATAAAGACAAAGCAAAAAATTTATTGAACCGTTCATTAGAGGTTATGCCACTTTCTACCGTTATTGATGGAGGAGAACCAAATCAAAGTAGAGAATCATACAAAGATGGTGAACGAGAAAAACAAAGCTTTCAAGATGGAGTTATCCAAGACTATATTGAGTTATTCTATCAAGCGGGTGATGTTAAGTCCGCTGAAAAATATGGTAAGGAAATTGCGCGTCAAGTAGAAAGCGTAGTTAACTATTTTGTAACTAGTAATATTCGTTTCATCGCTTCTTCTGAAAATGCTGAAGACTTTTACGCGAATCTTGCATCCTTCTTCAAAGTGCAACAAGCTGCCAAATTATACAATCCTAAAGGTGAATTGGCGGCATATAGTTCGAAAAAAATTGATAGCTGGTATGGTGGTGAGTTTAAAAGAATGAGTGAGGAAATTAAACAATTAGAAAATTCAAATTCAGAATTTGATGTATATATTGAATTAATGGGTATTCACTTTGGAAAGCTTAAAGGAACAACACCAAAAGCGGATATGACTGGAGAGGAGAAAATGGATACTGCCATGATGAGACAAATGATGAATGCAGCTAAAGTAAAAACAGATTCAATCAAAAAGAAATAATGAATGACACGTTTTAGAATTCCATTTTTCATTCCCTGGTTTTTTCCCAGGAGAATATGGAAAATGAATTCTAACACTTCTGTTTTTTTAACCTTTGACGATGGTCCTCAGCCTGAAATAACCGATTGGATTTTACAATTCTTGGAAAGAGAACAAATTCATGCTACATTTTTTTGTGTGGGAAATAATGTTCAGAATAATCAATCTATTTTTGAACGAGTAAAAAAAGCTGGTCATGTTGTTGGTAATCATACCATGCACCATGACAGGGGAAGCGACACCCGACTAACTACCTATAATGATTCTATAAAACAAGCAGACAAATTAATAGGTAGCAACTTGTTTAGACCTCCTTATGGACGTTTACCCATTTGGAAAGCCTACCACATTTCTTTTAGCTATAAAGTGGTAATGTGGAGTTGGTTGTCTTATGATTATGATTCTACCGTGCCAATAGAAGTTATTCTGAATTCAGCGCAAAACATCAAAGGTGGCGACATTTTGGTATTTCATGACAATCCAAAAAGTTTTGAACGGCTAAAAATATTATTACCAGAAGTTGTAAAAATTATTCAATCAAAAAAGTTGTCATTCGAACTACTCTCAAAATAGACTTATTGAAACCAAACGTCTTCAATTATCTTTGAACCAGCAAATTGATTGACGCGTTCAATGATTATTTGTTTTCCATTGCGCAACTCTTCGCGCATCACAGATGAATCCATGGTAATATATAATATTCGATTTGAAATGTATAGTTTGGTTGTTCGATTGGATACGGCAATTCCCATCATTTCGGGCCAGCCTTTCAAAATATCCATTTCCTTCATGCGTTTTTCCAACCCATATGCCCGCATGATTTTATCGACTAACTCATTCAATGGCTTGTCATCTGAATCTCTCAAAAAATCATTGTTGCTCATTAGATTACTTTTTCAGGTTCAGAAATACTACCAAAATTAACCCGATACAACTTTTTTTGAATCGGTAATTCATTTAATATCCGCGCCAATCGTTCTTCATCCGTATCAGTAACGACTAC
>CAIUSK010000516.1 GCA_903901805.1 uncultured Flavobacteriales bacterium | reverse complement strand
CACACCTTCTTCAACTAAGTATAAATAATATTTTTTGCCATTAATATTTTCTATTTTGACAAAATCTTGCGCCCATGAATTAAAACCTACAAAAACTAAAAGAAAAAATAATACTTGTTTCATAAAATAGAAAGTTTAAATAGTTTGCAAATTATTCCCATTCGATAGTAGCAGGTGGTTTTGAACTAATATCATACGTAACTCTATTAATACCTTTCACTTGATTGATAATTCGATTGGATATTTTTGCCAAGAATTCATACGGTAAATGACACCAATCAGCAGTCATTCCATCCGTTGAGGTAACGGCTCTTAATGCTACTGCATTTTCATAGGTACGTTCATCGCCCATTACTCCAACAGATTGAATGGGTAAAAATATTGCTCCAGCTTGCCAAACTTCATTGTATAAACCATCTTCTTTCAATCCATCAATAAAAATAGCATCTACTTCTTGCAAAATCGCGACTTTTTCAGCAGTAACCTCCCCTAAAATACGAATACCCAAACCTGGACCGGGAAAAGGATGTCTTGCCAAAATCAATGGTTCAATTTCCAATGCATTCCCAATTCGTCTCACTTCATCTTTAAATAATAAACGCAATGGTTCAACCACTTGAAGTTTCATATAATCAGGTAATCCCCCCACATTGTGATGAGATTTAATTGTTTGAGACGGACCACCCGTTGCTGAAACAGACTCAATCACATCCGGATAAATTGTACCTTGACCTAACCACACAGCATTTTCTACTTTTTTAGATTCAGAATCAAATACATCAATAAAAACCTTGCCAATAGCTTTTCTTTTTGCTTCCGGATCGATTTTTCCATCTAATTCGGCATAAAAAAGGGATGAAGCATCAACACCTTTTACATTTAATCCCATTCCTTCGTAGGATTCAAGAACAGATTGGTATTCATTTTTTCGCAATAATCCATTATTCACAAATATGCAATGTAAGTTGTTACCAATTGCTTTGTGTAATAATACAGCGGCTACTGTTGAATCAACCCCTCCGGACAGTCCCATAATAACTTTATCCTCTCCTATTTTCGCTTTTAAATTTGAAACTGTTTCCTCCACAAATGAATTCGGTGTCCAGTCCTGCGAAAAACCACAAACATCAATCAAAAAATTAGATAAAAGTTGGGATCCTTCCGTTGAATGGTAAACCTCAGGATGAAATTGTATACCAAAAGTATTTTCATTAGTTATTTGAAATCCAGCTACTTGAACGTCTTCTGTACTGCAAATCACTTGATAATTATCCGGGATTTCAACAATTGTATCGCCATGAGACATCCAAACTTGAGATTTATCAGACATTTTCTGTAACAAGATAGATTCCTTGTTTTTTATCTCAACATGTGCCCTGCCGTATTCCCTTATTTTAGACGGAAGAACTTTTCCGCCATAATGTTGAACCAATAACTGCGCTCCGTAACAAACTCCTAATAAAGGATAAACACCTTTTATTTGACTTAAATCTGGATTAGGTGCTTGTGTATCTAATGTAGAGAAAGGGCTCCCTGAAAGTATTACACCCTTTACGGATGAATCAAATTCAGGTATT
>CAIUSK010000515.1 GCA_903901805.1 uncultured Flavobacteriales bacterium | reverse complement strand
TTTCTTAAATACATCATCTATGTCAGAAAACTGAGCAACATCATCGTATAATTTGTTTTGGTTGATATTACTAAGTTGAGAAAAATATTTATAATACACTTCTAAATTTATCGTAATTCGTTTTCCTAAATCATATTCAGTTCCAAGAATTGCATGCCAAGCATACTGCAAACCATTCTTTGTTTTTTTCACCTGTTGAAATTCGTTAATAAAATTCTCTTGCACATTTGTTGGGGCAGAAAGCAATCCATTAAATAGATTAACAATATCTTTATCTGAAGAGGCAGATGTGAAATTCTGAGAGAATCTTCCCCCTGATAATTTCAACCTCCATTTATTGGTAGCATTATATTTGAGGCCAATTCGAGGTTCAGGAGAAATTGTGCCCAAAGATGAATACACTTGAATTCGCAGACTTGGTTGCATTACCCATTTGTCTCCAATTTTCTTTCTCCAATTGACATAGGTACCAATTTCAGTTGTGAAATTAATAAGTTCAATTTTTCGTTGAAGTTCATTGAATGTTTTAAATTCAGTATTAAAACCATTCAAATTGAAACCATAATTTATCTCACTTTCATTTGGTAAAAAATAAGTGAAATCAAATCCCATATCAAATCCACCGATTTTACTAGTTCGTGGTTGTGAATTTGCCTCCGTAAAAGACGTTTGGTAGTTACTTCCGTTTACGTGACCTTTGATTAAAACAGCCGAGCTACTCGGTACTAAAACGAAATTTATTCCAAGTCCTGAAGCGGTCCAATCTAAGTCTGCCACATTAAAATTCACACTATCGCGGTTGTGAAATCCAAACACACTGAATTTTGAACCACCATTACTATTAAATGTAATTTTACCATATAAATCGGTGAAGGTAAACGGAAGACCATCTCCTCCATTAATTCGCGGATACAAGGTTTTGGAAGTGTTATCGAGTAAACTATGTTTTGCTGAAAACACATAAGAACCTAATCCAGGTTTCCCATCTTTCGAACGTTGAAGTGGACCTTCTACAATCAATTTAGCCAAAAATGGCGAAGTGGAAATTTTTCCACCAAATTTAACTCGATCTCCATCTCTGTAAGAAACGTCCATTATAGAAGAGATACGCCCACCATATTGCGCATCAAAACCTCCCGTATAAACATCCACATTTTTAATTAATTCTGTTTCAAAAATGGAGAAAAAACCAATCGAATGGAAAGGATTGTAAATTGTCATTCCATCGAGTATTGTTTTGTTCTGAATAGGTGTGCCCCCACGAACATACAATTGCCCACCCTGATCTCCTGTTGTTACAACGCCTGGAACAACGCTAATAGCACCAATTAAGTCACTTTCCGCGGTGGTATTTGGAATTGTAGACAACATTTTTGGGTCTAATTTAAATGTCCCGGTTAACACTTCATTTTTCTTTTGTTTTTCACCAGAATTTACTGTGAATTCCTCCAAGTTTTTCATGTTACTCGATTTCTTCATTTCAAATTTGAAGTTCAAAATTCCTTTAGCTTCAATAATATCAACTGGATAAACCGTATTCGAGTATTGCTCGCTTTCAATTTTTATGATAACCTTTCCTCTTGGAACTTTAGGAATTGAGAAAAAACCATTTTCATCGGTGTATGCTCCAGCAATAACTGAGCTATCTGTTCCTCGCAATAATTTAACTTTTTGATTTAATATCGCCTCACCATTTGACTTTTCAATGATGGTTCCACGGATTATAACATCCTGAGAGAAAGTGAATTGAGTAATAAAAAGAATACAAAGAGAGAGAAATATGCAGTTTTTCATAGTTTTTACTTAGCGAACCGAAATTACAATTTATTTGATTACGGTTGGACTAAATTTAAAAAACATTAATAATTTACTAGTAATAAGGTAGTATCAAAGGGTTGGGTAACAACCTCAATTAAATTTGAATTTGTAGTTCCAATAACTTGATAATAAATAGAATAAGGTGTTAATGCATCATTTACACAGGTTCTGGAGTAATAGGCCGTACCGTATAAATCTACTTCATCGGGTGAACAACATTCTGCACAATTTTCTTTACCGTCTAATTTTATGAACCTAAAATGATCAGACGATTGAACACTATTATTTACAAATCGTAATTCAACCCATGATTTTGCTTTCGTTGAAAAATTGCGCGTATTTACAGTAGATGGAACAAGGGTTGAGAATTGTATATCTTCATCAATATCAAAATAGAGATCCTTTGATACACGAACGATATATTTTTCAATTTTTTCGCGTGGAAAAGTGAATTCATATTTACCATCTGCCCCAAGAATTTTAGTATCAATTAAAATCTCATCTCCTGTGGTAATGGGAACTTTATAGAGTTTTAATGTGGCTCCCGTTAACGGTGTAGAAAATGTATCGTCTGAAATTGTACCAGAAAGGGTGAAATTTGCAACACCTCTTTTACAACTTCCTACCAGAATTCCAGTTATGAAGAAAAGAATTATGACATTCCATTTTAACGGTACTATAAACTTCATTTCATATTCGATTTATCTTTCCATACAGCGTAACTCTGTTGATGGGTTGGTCGTTCTTGTTCCAAGTTAATCAGGGGTTCACATTCTCTCATTGTTTCAAAGCAAAGACTCGGTAGTTTTTGATATAAAGCCGTTCCTTCTGTTTTCCAAGCAATCATTTCATCACTAAC
>CAIUSK010000514.1 GCA_903901805.1 uncultured Flavobacteriales bacterium | reverse complement strand
AGAGATTTTCAGGATGTTCAAAAATCAATTGCTCACCTGACTTTGTACTTGTTTCAAAAAATCCTGTAACAAATAGCGTGATAAAAATGAATAGCATAAACACCAATTCATAAACCAGCCAAAAGATGGTAAAGCGCGAAATATTATATAGATATCGTTGGTTATTCATTCGATCTAAAAATTATTTTATCCACCGAAAAACTCAACAAAACCAATAGCAAACTAACATTCAAAAATCCATTAGGTGTGGCAGGAGGTGTTTTTTGAAATCTGCTTGATTGCTGTTTCTTTTTTTCCATTTTGTCAATTTCAGCATAAATGGCTATCAGACTTTTTTCATCTGTTGCTCGAAAATACTTCCCTCCAGTTATAGACGCAATATTTTGTAACGTTTCTTCATCTATCTCAACTTTAAATGCTCGATTTACAACTCCAAAAGGCGTATTTTCAGGGATTATTGCTGATCCATTTGTTCCAACTCCAATGGTATAAACACGAACATTTTTTGCTTTCGCAATATTAGCAGCAGTAATCGGATCAATTTCACCCGCATTATTACTTCCATCTGTCAGTAAAATAATCACTTTAGAAGGAAGGCTATCATTTCTTAAACGAGAAACAGCAGTTCCCAAACCAACACCAATGGCGGTCATTTTACCCATTTCATTTGGATTAACTTCGTCAATCTGTTTTTTCAACACCTCATAGTCTAACGTCGCCGGGCAAGCAGTATATGCCTCCTGTGCATATGCAACGAGACCAATTCGATCACCCCTGCGATCATCTACAAATTTTTTGGCAACTTCCTTAGCTACCACCAAACGATTTGGGGTGAAATCTGTAGCCATCATGGAACCACTGACATCCATTGCCAGAATGATATCAATTCCATTTTTATATTCCGTTTCAGGAGTATTATAATTTTCCCAACTGAATGGCTTTGCTAGTGCTAAAATTAACAAGACAGCAACCAAAACACGAAAAATAGATAAAACATTTCTTAGCTTTTTGACCCATTTTAATTCCACTTTTCGTTGTGTGCGCATGGAACCACTGAACTTAATTTCACCCGCTGAACTATTTTTAGATTTAAAGGAAAACCAATAGTAAATTGGAATAAATAGCAGTAATATCAACCAAATTGGCTGAAGAAACTCATACTCCCAAATCCGAATGTTCCAATTAGTTAACACGTTTTATTTTACCTCCGTTTGTTGAATGCAATTTCTTGCTTGATTATCTAAATCCAATATATAATTTTCTACCATCAATGCTTGAGCGAATTTCACCATATCTGCATGCATCAGTACAAATTCAACTGAGTTTATTAGTGCAATAGAAAGATTTTTTTGTTTCAATAATATCAACGTCTCCGCTGTTGTTTTTTCCAGTAGATTTAATTGAAAATGAGCCGAAAAATAGGACCTTAAAATAAACGATAATTCAACAAAATGATCTTTGTGCCTATCTGATTTCCACAATTGCAATTTTTCTAATTCATTTATTGCTAAAATGGCACGATCAGCTAAACTCATTTCAGTAGAATTTATCAATTGTGAACGTTTACGCACTCTTCGAACAAGGAAAAAGATAATCAGAAAAACAACTATCACAATTAAAATAACAATTCCATAAAATAATTTTTTCGATTCCTCTTTTATATTTTTTTCTGCTTCTGCAATGTCAATAAATGTTTCTCGAATTTCATAGAGGTCTTTTCCTTGAATTTTTTTCTCAAGCTGGCACTCGATTAATAAACTATCCGTTTTAAAAACTTTCTTGTCAACCATATAATTTATGCTTGGAAAAACAAAAACCCCACTATCCCAAATCACTGCTTTTGCAAGTCCAATCCATTGGATTGAATCACCTTGTTTTTTGGTATTTTTGGACCAAGAAGAAATTTCAAATTTATCGTCTGCAAGAGTATTACTTCCCGTATTATTTTTAAAGTAAATCGGCAAGGTATCCCATTTATCAGAAATTTGAACTTGGGAATTTGCAGGAATTAAAATACTCACTGTTATTTCAAAAGGTTCACCAACAAGAGCAGGACTCTTGGAAACAGACATTTTTGATTGTTGCCCAAAAAGACAAGTACAAATTAGAAGCACTAAATAGGTTAGAAAAAACTTCATCGTTTTTTAAAAAATAAATAAAGTGGTTTCACGAAATCTTCGGCAGTTTTTAACAGAATATGATCAGAACCCATTTTACGCAATTCAAATTTCAATTTTTCAAAGCGGAATTGAACTTGTTTTGAAATGTATCGTCTAACCTCTGGTATGCTCGTATCCACCCAGTGTGTGGCTCCAGTTTCTGCATTTTGAAATTCAGTGATTCCAACATTTGGAAAAGACTCTTCAAATGAATCAACAAGCTGAACAGCAATCGTGTCGTGCTTTTTAGACATAAGTCTAAAGGCTTCCAAATAATTTGAATCATCAATAAAATCACTAATAACAAAAGAAATAGATCGTTTACGAATTCTTTCACGAACCTGTTTTAGACCTATGGAAATATCCGTTCCTTTACCTTCCGGCTTCAAGTAAAGCAATTGGTGTAAAATAAACAATGCCTGTTTGCGACCTTTGGACGGGGGAATATATTTTTCAATTCTGTCAGAAACGAAAACAGCGCCAAATTGATCATTATAGGCAAGAGCAGAAAAAAGAATGACACCCATTACTTCCAATGCCAAATCTTTCTTTGTCTTATTTTTACTTCCAAAATCACTCGAGGCCGAAACATCAATAACAAACATCACTGTAAGTTCTCGTTCTTCTTCAAAAATTTTGATGTAAGGTTCTTTATAGCGAGCAGTAACATTCCAATCAATTGATCGAATATCATCACCAAATTGATATTGTCGAACTTCACTAAAAGCCATTCCTCTACCTTTGAAAGCAGTATGATATTCACCCGAGAAAACATTCTCAGACAAACCTTTCGACTTAATTTCAATTTGACGAATTTTTTTTACAATATCAGCTGTTTCCACTTTTTCCAATCTTACTTATGGAACTTCCACACGAGCGATAATTCTTGAAACAACATCTGCATGTGAAATATTCTCTGCTTCCGCTTCATAGGTTAGACGAATACGATGACGAATAACATCAGCAGCGATTGAACGCACATCTTCAGGTATAACGAAACCTCTACCATTTAAAAACGCAACCGCTTTTGCGGCAAGTGCCATGTTTATCCCGGCACGTGGCGAAGCTCCGTAAGCAATCCACGTTTTCATTTCCGATAAACCGTATTCTGCAGGTTTTCTGGTGGCACAAACTAAATCAACGATGTATTGTTCAATTTTTTCATCAACATATACCTTACGAACCAATTCTCGTGCGCGCTGAATATCAAGTTGGGTCCAGATTTTAGCAACCTTCGGCAATCCACCCGGCTGAACATTTGAACGAATAATTAATTTCTCCTCTTCCTTGGTTGGATAATCGAGGAGTATTTTTAACATAAATCGATCAACCTGAGCTTCTGGAAGTGGATAAGTTCCTTCTTGCTCAATTGGATTTTGAGTAGCTAGAACGATAAAAGGTTTCGGTAAAGAAAAAGTTTCGTCACCTAGTGTAACTTGTTTTTCTTGCATTGCTTCCAACAAGGAACTTTGAACCTTGGCTGGCGCACGATTAATTTCATCCGCTAAAACGAAATTGGCAAAAACTGGTCCTTTTTTAACCGTAAATTCTTCCTTTTTCTGATTAAAAATCATAGTGCCTGTTACATCAGCTGGGAGTAAATCAGGCGTAAATTGTATACGACTAAAGGATAGATCCAAGGTATCAGACAGTGTTTTTACTGCTAGTGTTTTTGCTAAACCTGGAACACCTTCTAATAAGACATGCCCATCAGCCAATAAAGCAATTAACAAACGGTCAATCATTTGTTTTTGGCCCACTATCACACGTCCTACTTCATCCTTAACCTTTTGAATACCAATTACTTCAATTTGTATTTCTTCTGTTAGTTGTCGGATTGAATCTGCAGGATTTACAATCTCTTTTTGGTCTTCCATTTTACACATTTTAAACGATGCAAAAATGAGAAAGTTCACAGGTGATTTTTTAGTATTCGCTGTTAATTATTGTTAAGCATTAACATCCGTTGTGTTTTGAAAATTGAGTAAATATTGTTTAATTTGTGAAAATATTATGGAAAATAGAACCTGTCAAGAATGTGGTCATAAACTATCTGGAAGAAAAGACCAAAAATTTTGCAGTGATTATTGCAGAAATGGATTCAACAACAAATTAAACGAGGATGCCAATTCATCTGTGCGTAAAATCAATTCTATTTTGCGTAAAAACAGACGGATATTGGTAAAACTCAACCCTAATGGAAAGTCAACAGTTGATGCATTGAGGTTGGCGGACGAAGGATTTAACTTTCACTATATTACCAATACTTTTGTTACTCAATCTGGAAAAACATATTTCTTTTGTTATGATTATGGATACCTGAAATTGGAGAGCGGACAGTTTGTTTTGATTCAAAAACAAGACTATGTGAAGTAGTTAATTTTCATTGAGTCCAACAGAAAAATACAATCGACTTTTCCTAGTATCAATCGTTTTAAAAATAGGTAACCCATCCTTATTTAATCGTGGATAATGAGGAGTTTGATTTTGGTATTTTCTGGGGAGAAAAGGTAAATCATGCAAAAAGCGATTTTGAAGACTATTTCTAATCTCCTCGCTATCTAGACCCAATTTAAGTTGAATATATTGAGCATTAGAAACCGACAATTGAAGTTGACCATACCAAATGCCATGACTCGTTTTTCCGTAAGGCAAAGTAGAAATATCTTTATATTTTTTCAATGGAAATCCAGGGATTGTTTTAGCCGAAACACCATTTGTTTCTCCAGTCCAAAGGTAAATCCCTGTGCCGAATTTCACTAAAGAATCTTTATAATCAACCCGGAAAATACCTGTACGAAATCGATCAGTGGCAATCCCTGCAAAAGCATCATTTTCTAAAATCAGACTGATTTTTTTCAATTGTAATCCAAAAGCACCTGACCTCTGAGATGTGCCTGCATTGTCATTATACCAAATGGAAGAATAAGAAATAGCCCAATTATGCCTTGTTTGATGAGACATAGCGGAAAGTTGTAAATCAACAAATTGATTCTCCCTCCCAAAAAAGCAAACCAAACCTAACTCATTTTTATTTTCAAAAAATCGCTTTCTTTCACCGTACGATTTATAATAATAAGTAAGAGATGCGGCTGAGTTCAACTGAACAAATTTAGATTGACAATAGGCATTTATTCTTAAGCCTACTCCTTTTTGATGCGAACCCACTTGATACAATATGGAAAGCTGTACTCCAGATTGAAGATTAGCATAAAATTGGCCGTGGAGGTTACCGAAGAAAAATAAAAAAACGATTACAATTTTATTCACAGGAAAAACAAGTTTTTACTCGCTAAACATAAATGAAGCCAAAACAAGCTTATTTACCTGCTATCTGATGTAATTTATCCGAATTAAGAATAATCACTTTTCTGGTTTGGGTTTCAATCAATCCATCTTCCTTAAAATCTTTCAACAAGCGAATCAACGTTTCAGTTGCCGTTCCTACAAAATTAGCGAGGTCTTCTCTGGACAAATTAATAGGTTCTTCGCCATAAATTTCCTGAAGTTGCAACAAGCAAGAAGACAAGCGTTCACGTACCGATTTTTGGGCCATTTCCGTGATTGAAACAGCTCGATCTCCCAATTCCTTGGAAAGTCCTTTTATAATATCATTTCTAAATTCCGTATTAGAATCCATCATTTTAAAAAATTCCTCTTTGGAAATATAGCATAGTGCGCATTCTTCAATTGTTTCAGCAGAAACACGATAGGCATCACCGCTCAACATAGCTCTAAACCCAATGATTTCGCCTGGTTTTGCAATATGAATTATTTGTTCTTTCCCTTCGTCTCCTCGAGTAAATACCTTTACTTTTCCATGATTTAAGCAATAAACACCTCTAGGATAAGATCCTTCAACAAATAAAAAATCGTTCTTCTTGTAATAAGAACAACCTCTGTTTTGTTCTAATTCACTCAATTCAATCGGATTCAATTTTTCTATTAATGAATGTGATTTAGCCGCACAATTAGAACAGGAAATACTCTTGTAGGACTTTATTAACATATTATGCAATAATTAGAATTAAAGGTAATATGATTTTCAACACGAATTCTTACATCTTTCACAGAATTTTGAACAAGTTACTCGTTTTGATCGATTTATTTTGGTTCTGGCTGTTGAAAAACAGCACTTTTAGAAATAGAGTAAGGTAACTGTTCTTTATAAAGATATTTCTTTTGAGTTGATTCATAAGGACGGTATACATAATAAACAAAATTATTGTTTACTCTTATTTTATCGACATATTTGAAAGCTAACTTCACTTTATTGGATATTTTACCCGTTGATATATCAATTAAACCAAGGTAAGAAAACCCATTCATTTCAAAAATAGCATATAGTGCACCAGTCACTTTGTCTTGAATAATTTGTTTTTTCCAACCACTTCGATTTGGATTATAATGATGGTATATCGGAACAGTTTTCAACGCCTCACCATAGGAAGAATAAATACATAATTGATCATGCGCATAATCAAAAATAAACAAAGAATCATTTCGATGAAACAAGGGAGCATATGCTTCTTGATAATAGAGTGATTGAGTAAAATAACTTGCACCAACCCAAACTTCTGCCTCAATTCCACTTTCAATCTCTTTGTTTTTTGCCCACAATTTTGTTCGCACATCCATCCACTTGTATTCTGATTTATAGAGCTCCATCATAAACTCATCTTCAATATGCATTAATTTCCGATAGGAAGAATCGAGTTTATCAAAGGTAAAATAATCAAATGCAGGGTAAACTTCGTTAAAGTTATTGAGATACATTTTCATACGATTAGTATCAACAATTGGAGCAATATATTTGATAAAATAATCTTTTTCTATACTTGCTAAAAACAACGTTTTTTTTTGACTTACCAATGTAAAAATTTCATTTTCACACAAAACATGGGTGTTTCCTCTAAAATCGCGAATCAATTTTTGTGGTTTGTCATCAACAGGAAAAGTAGCTAAAATATCTTGTCCATCAAACAGTAGAACATCGCCTCCTTTTTTGAGTTGTTTTGGATAGGTTAACAGTATGATATTACCATCTTTTTGAATCTCAAAATCTGCAACACTGAGTTTATCCGATTGAAAAACGGTATCAGGTAAACCAGGTGCTTTGATAATCACCTCTTTTATTTCCTGTTGATCCGTTGACTTCATTAATACCTCAAAAAAAGCAGAATCAGATTGAGTGAAGCGAATTCGATTACTCTGTATAATTTCTTGATAGACGAAATGAGTT
>CAIUSK010000513.1 GCA_903901805.1 uncultured Flavobacteriales bacterium | reverse complement strand
AAGATGCTGTATTCAGATACTTATTCAAAGAAATAACACATTTTGATTTAGAGAAAATACATTGGTTTTTTACACAATTGAATTTTCACTAAAGAATTCTGTAACAAATTAGAAATTACACATTTATAGGTAATAATACTTTCTTTTTTGTTGAATTTATATGATTTCCTGACGCGGGTTTAACGGTTTGTAACATTACCCAAGTTAAGGAGAAATGATTTCTTGATTATTAACTAAACCCAAATCCTATGAAATACACCCTTTTTATCTGTAGTATGTTTTTAGCAAATGGAACTTTTGCTCAATGGAACAGCATTAGTTTCAGTAAATTTCATGAATTGAAAATTTCTGAAGCCAATAAAAAAACGGCTTTTTTTATGGGGATTCCATGTGAGGTACGATTATCTTCATTTAAGAATAAAAAACTCTGGTTGACATCTCCAAATGCCTTGGTTAAGGAAGGGGCAACCATTGATTCCTATACGGTTCTTTCTGATACATCAGAGGTGTTACTTCATGTGTATTATTTGAATAAAAATAAATGGGTTTTTCTTTCAAGTGTTTCAGTAAATTGTATTGATATTCCACAATTAACTGAATTGAATATATATGGAAATGAAATCCAAATTGGGCACAATATTTCATCTTTTTTAAATCAAAATTATCAGTTGAGTCCCTATGATTCAGTAGCGTTTAATCAGGAATATACTGTCACCTCTTGGGCAATAAGCTTTCCATTTAATAAAGAATTTACGGGTAATGGAAATTTAATCAATACAGATGCATTGTATTATGCAAGCTTGTTACCAAAAGGGGCAAGCTATTCTATAAGAGCGTACTACGATGATTATCAAAAAGAGTATCTGTTTCAGCCATCAGTTGATAAAACGATTGTTTCCATTCGAGATGAGCAACCAGCATCCAACTATGTAATTCTCTCTAATGAACCCAAAAACAAGAGTTTTTTTGATGAAAAGGATCCCAATAGTCTTCTAGGCTTGCTTAATAACAACTATTTCATTGAACGAAATCTTTCCAAGGGTATTTTTGGAAACAGGATAATGAACTCCAAAGAGGCCTCATTTATTGGAGAGGAGGCAATAACAGGAATTACTCCATCTGGATATTCAAATGGTGGGAGATTCACCACAGATCAATTGCTTGATAATCGGGTTACTGGGTTTGAAAAAGGGGTAATGGAAATTGAACCCCAATTATATGAAAAAGTAGCTCTAGTTAATGGAGAAGTGGTTCCGGTTTATGTGAAATTAGGTTCAACCTCTGAAACTAAAATATATAGTGGAAGCCAGGCTGAACAAATTGATTCTCTTACAGAAACAGTTGATCCTTCAATGGCTGAGCTTGATCCATTTGGTTGGCCATTACAAGTGGTATACAGATTTCAGAATTTGAAATTTTGCTATGCTACCGAGAATATAGATCAAATTATCATCCGATATGATTCTGTTATAAATATGTTGAATGGCAATATCGAAGATGTACCATCGCGCATTAGTTTGGCGAGATTTATCGGTAAAACAGATACAGCGGATATAGTTTTTTCGATCCGTTATGCAGATTTATTGAATGTATCAGAACGTACTAAAAAGGAATTTTTTGCACCTACGGTTCATGTAAGAAAAGATAAAACCAATGAAATCTATTTTGATTTATCTAAGAAATCCTCTTTACTAGGTTATTTACAATCCATTAAAGAAGATCTAAATACGTACAACTTTCCATATGTAAATAAACGAGATATAGGATATTTTGGATATGAGTGTGAGCTAAATGGTAAACTTGATACTACATTGTTTGAAATTGAAGTAGTAAAAGATCCGTATGAATTTGAAAAGGTAATTATGATTGATGGAAACGCAATGCCTGTGTATAACAAAGAGGGTTTTTCTACTGATGCAAAAGTGTACAATCTAGGAGATGTAAATTATGAACGCTTGGACGAATCTTCTGAAACGATAAATCCAACCGAGGCAGCTTTAGATGAATTTGGCCCAATTCCAGTTTTATGTCAACTTCAAGAGATTATATTAAAACAATTCAATGGAATAACCGATTTGTTTATCAAACAGCAATATGTTTTAGATGCTCAATTGGGGGTAATTATATCAAAGCCAACACATTTAGGGTTTGCGCAACAAATGCCAGGTCAAAAAAAACCAACATTGATTATTGAAATTCCATTGGCTAATTTCCCTGGCTTGATGAATAAATTACCAAGTGTTAAGCCTCAACTCTTTTTAAATCAACCGTGGGTGGTTTCCATCATACAAAATGATGTGCAAAGTCAAGGAGAAATAATTCTTGGCTCAGATGTAAAAACACTTCAAAAGAGATTCTATTTCAATCGAAATTTAGTTTCTATTGATGGAGATGTCGAGTTAAGTTCAAAACCGCATTTTTAAATTTTTAATTATGAAAAAGATATTGTTTTTATTAGTAATTAGTTTTACTCAATCTACTTTCAGCCAGGAGGAATTTATTATTGAAACACCTGAGATGTTAGTTT